>JAJKJU010000126.1 GCA_021153565.1 Rhizobacter sp. | reverse complement strand
GCGTCGAGGGCGCCCGCTCGTGCGGAACGCACTGAGGCGGCCGCGCCGGCCGCCTCGCGAAGAAGCCGCCGCCAGCGCGGCGCGGCGAACAAACCGACACCGGTTGAGACGGTGGCCGGTCCGTCGGCATCGCCCGCCGACCAGCGGCGTGATCGCGCCCTGGCGGACGCGCGGCAGGTCCTCGGCAGATCGCGTGATCTCGACCGCCAGGACATCCTGCAGTCCCGCGTCGTGGACCTCGCACGCGCCGTTGGCGTGGACACATCGACGGTGGACTCGTTCGAGCGCCTGCACATCGACCCCATGCACATCGCGAAGGCCGTCCGCGATTCGATGACGAAGTGGTTCGGCGACCCGGCGCAACTGCGCGCGGTGGGCCAACAATTGGCCGCGCTGCCGCCCGCGCAACGCGGCACACCGGAAGTCGCGGAGCTCTCGGCCCGGCTCGAGCGCCGCGCCGCGGTGCTGGACCTTCTTCCGCAACGGCTTCTGGCCGATGAGATCGATGGCATCAAAGGTCATGCGTTCCCCAAGGGTAACCATCTGGCCCGCCTGCTCGAGGTGGGGCACATCGCCCAGGCTCGCCCTCCGAGGCGGCTGCCCTCAGCGGCCGAACCGGGCCCCGCAGGCACCTTGTTCGAGATGGAGATCCAGCTCAGGCCGCTTGCGGACGGCGCGCCCACGCCTTCTCTCTACCTTCACCTTCACACCGATGCACCGGTGACGCCAGAGACCGCCGCGACGCTACCGCTGAACCGGTTCACTGCCGTCCACGTGAAAACGGCGGAACAGCGCAACCTGGGCGCGAAATGGGTGGAAATGCGAAGAGCGCTGGGCCACGATGACAAGGTGCACCGTGGACCGATAGGCAGCGACTTGCTGGAGAAGCTGCAGGCCATGTCGCGCCGTGCTGCCGACCGGTAGCGCGGCAGTCCTTGGAAGGCGAATCGACACGCCACGCTGCGGAACACCACCCCGGCCTTCGGTTCGAGGCGACAGCATTTCGGGATTTCGAATGATGTTCGGGCTAGTGCAATTCAGCGCAGCCGCGCGATGAATGCCCTGTTTGAACTGGATGCCGTGCGACGCGTCTCGGCCATCTTGAAGTTGGAGTGCCGTCGCCTTTTTTTAGATTGCGCGAGTGCAGGCGCTCGCCGGCCGCTATGTCGCACGCGGCCGTGCCGATGATGATTCCGCAGCGCACAACCTGGTCGCCCTGGCGCAGCCCGTGTCGCGTGATCGTGAGACCGCGCGTCATTGTGTGCGAGACGGTCAAGTCTTCGTCGCCGAGCCTCAGGCGGGTGCCGCTGCGAATCGGCGCCCAGACGACCAGGCAGTTGTCCGCAGCGCTGAGCAGAAGTAAGCATGGATTCTTGCCAAGCGCCGCGCCTTCGATTCCGCGCTTTTCCAGCGCGGATCTGGTTTCGACATTCGGTATGTCGCAAGGCTGGCGCGAAGTGCTCGCGCCAAGCTTCGGCACGAGATTTCGGCTTGTGTTGTTCATGTGGTTCCCTTTGTGAAGTGCTGGTGACATGCACAGGCTTCCTGTCACATGCCCCGTGCACTGAATGAAAGTCTAAAAACTGCGCGCTGAACTCGCTTGCATGAAGGCGTCGCGAAACTTGACTGCTTCAGGCAATGACCAGGTGCTGCGGCGATGGACATGAATTTGCGGGCACTATGTAAAACCCAAGGCCGGGACCGAACGCACTTGACTGAAGCCGGCGCAAGACTTGATTGCATCCGGCGTTTCCGGGGGCGTCGTTGCAGGGCTTTCGGAACTTCGAACAGCGTTACGCCCGCGCTGGTCCGTACCGACAGATCACTGCTCATACTGAGAGGCTGAAAGTATTTCGATCAAGCCCGCTCATCACGCCAAAAGCCCCCTGATCGTCGTTGCAAATGCTCGCCGTAGCCCGCTATGGCTGCGCTTTGCGCCTAGGTCAGGTGCCTTTTGGCGTGCTGCTCGGACACGCTCGAAATACTCTCAGCCTCTCACTGCCAATCATTCGGCGACAGCCGTGGCCAACAACCCAAAGAAAGCGGTTACGCAATGAAGATTCCAGACTGCCTCAGTGCATTTGCCAGCGGGGCATGTGATGCCGCAAGTCAACAGCACATAGTCAATTCGACTTCATCTCCGAACGCTGGCAATACGCGATCGGAAAGCACCATTTCATCCGATCAAGCAAATCGATTGCTTCCGCTGCAGCGCCGCCGCATGGGCGACTGCGCAAGTGCCGGGAATTCAATCGTCCGTGCCAGAGCTGCAATTCCATTTGCCAATGCCAAGGCGTCTGCCAAGGTCGACATCGCGGACCCCGAGCCCCTCATCAAGACATTGGAGCCCGGGGGATGTCCGAAGAATGGCACGCGAGTGATCAGTGTTGGCGGGGGGCCGCGCGGAGAGTCGCGGGCGATGGCGGAAATGGAACTGCTGCGACTGCATCGTGCGGACTTCGATCGAATCCAGAAGCTTGGCGGCACCTATAACATCGAAACAGTGATCATCGAACGCAAGGGGGAGGAGTCCATCGGACGTGGCAATGGCTGGGGCGATGAGCATGGGACCGGGACTGCGAACACCGGCGCAGAGGCCTGCAAGCTGACAGCCAACAGCCGTGGACTGCTCGATTATTCGGCGCGGTTCGCCAACTATTTGGGCGACAACCATAAGCGGCTCGTCGAGGAGTCCAAGGACCATCCCGTGATCTCCACGCTGTTGAACAGAGCGCTCGACGGTACCTATGGTCCCAAGGGGGTCCTGGAAACCGGCTTCGCCACCATGACACGCGCCCAGCAGGGGATGGAAGAACTGCAAAGGTTTCGGCAGGCACGCTCCGAGACGATGGAGTTGTTCCCCTTCTATCACTTGCATGTCATGACGAACACCAGTGTCGAGAAGGTCGATATTTCGTCTCCGCAAAGGCCGATGCTCAGTTTGGCTGATGCCCATTCGGCGCAGGCCAAAGGCGTGCTCGTAGGCAACACGGTACGCCTCAACACCGGCACAACGCTGTCGAGCCCAGTCAGCGATGCTGTAGTGAGCGAGCATTCTTTCATCCAGGCCATGAACCCGCAGGCTCTCAAGGAATTCCTTGCGGGCAAGAACTTGCTCGATGAGGCGGGTCAAGTGAAATCGGCGACAAAGCTTGCATTGGGAGGTTCAGGCTTGTCGGCCTACGATCAACTGCTCGCCCTTGTGCCGCTGATGTCGTTGTTCGTATCGGACGATGCCGCCCCGCTTGGCTACAAGGTCTGTAAGGATGCAAAGGCGAAATATCAGGGCGCCATCACGTTCATCAGCAACACGCCAGGAAAGTGGATCCCGCCGCGCCATGCAAATGACCCGGCGTGGAGGCAGGAAAGTGAATCGTTGAGCAACGCAAAGGAGCAACATGCACTGCGCTTGCACAACCAGGGCGAAGAGGAATTCAGATCCTGGGGCGTGCTGACAGACGCATCTGTCGCCGCCACGCTAGGCATGGTGCCCAAGGATGTCCGACAAGAGGGACTGAGCACGGAGGAGCTTTTGCGGGCTCAGTATGCAAGTTCCGTCCAGTCTGCGCAGAAACTGGCAAAGGCGCGACACCTTTCAGGCAAAGCCAGGGCGCAGGCGATCGACGAGTCGACGCGCACCCTCGAAGGCGCTCGCCGCCAGGCAAATCTCTCCACTGTCATTGGGTTCGGTATGGAGCCACGACTGAAAGAAGCCTTCGAAGAGATGGCTCGAATGGCCCCCCTCACATTCGACGGTCAAAAGGGCTATCTGATCCACCGGGCTCAGGTGAAATCCATCACTGAACCGGGCACCGAGATCGCAAAAGACAACGCGGAACTCCTGAAGCGATTCAACACCGTCATGACAGACGTGACGTCCTCGCCGATGGTTGTTCACGCCACTGTGCCGATGTTGTTCGAATCCGGCATCGCGACCTACATGTCCGGGTCCTACGACGGTTTCAAGGGCGATGGTGTCGAGCGCTCATTGTCGTTCACGGGGCACGATGGAGCGAAGGCGTCCTTCGATGCGTTCATCGTGTCACCGACTTTCAATCGAGTCGAAGAGCCGGCCATCGCATCGCTGACGGGCCAAGTCAAGGCTGCGGACCCTCGCATTCCGGACATAGGCGAGGTCACGATGAATCGGCGGATCCTCGCCAAGAATGGGCAACCCACGCAGTTGGAGGACTATTCGCTGAACGGAAAAGGTGCACCTGTTCCCGGAACCCGCTCAAAGTCCTACATTTTCTCTACCGACGTCAATAACCGGGAGTCGGCGACGGACGTCGCACCCGGTCTTGCTTACCGACGGATGGCGCAGGAGCATCTTGCCGCAGCTGGGTTCAAGGACCCAGTCGGCAAAGTCGAAAGTCTGTATCAAACGTACTTCCCTAGCGATGAGGCCTACGCCGCGGAGGTTTCACGCTTCGCGCCACACTTTGACGCAGCGATGATCAAGGCCGAATTCCTGAAGGCCGCGGAGTTGGCAGCCCACGATGACGCGAAGGGTTTCAAAGTTCTGACTCACGCCGCCCGGTCAGCGTCGACAGTCAAGACTCGTGCGGCGTTGCTCGAGCTTCCATTCAAGGAAGCCGTTCGAGCCAAGCTGAACGCGCTGCCTGTGGATCGGAGTCGCGCAGGGTCGGACAAGCCGGACCTCCATCGCGAACAGCAGGAGGTTGTGGATCGTTATCGAGAAGCCAGTCGGAATTACGCCGACGCCTTGGCAGAAAAGCCAACGTTCACGCCTGCCTCGAATGCGGCCTATCACCGACGGTTCGTCGATGTGCCTTTGGAGATTCACCGGAAAGTCTACAAAGAGGCATTTGTACTTGCGGAAGGCCGATTGAAGAAGAACGGGATGCGGAAGTTCCGTGGCAAAAGCTGCACCATTCTGTAGGCCGAACTTTGACGCCGGCCTTCAAAGTTCGATTTCGGATTTGGCCCTGAATAAGGTCCCGTTTTGGCGGCGCTGGGCGGGGTGCGATGCAAGGCGCTCCGAGCGCCGTGTGGCGAGCCACACAAGTGAGGAGCAACGCCGCAGCGCTCCCGCCCAGTGCGCCTAAAGCGGGAAATTGTTTCG
>JAJKJU010000125.1 GCA_021153565.1 Rhizobacter sp. | reverse complement strand
TCGACGTGAACACGACTGCATCGCTCAACGGACCCACGAGATGGCCCGGCCGACCATCACCGAGCTTGATCATTGGTCCATCGAATTGGCTGATCACACTCCAACCCCTGAGCAAGCTCACTCACCTGCCGGGCCTCTCCATTCGCCCCTTCACGTTGAATCACGGCGCCACTCACGCCCGAGATGTGCCGTCGCGTTCCACACGAAGGGGTATATAGCCGAGAATCTTTTTCTGGAACGGGACTGGCAAATATTTTGGTCCGAACTCACATATGAGGACACCAATAATGACCAAGGCGAGCATCAGCCCCTGAAAGGCGGATGGTTTTTCTCCGAGGACGAGGAAAGCCAAGATGAGGCCGAAGACCGGGATCAGATTCAGGAATATGCTGGCTTCAATGGCTGATGTTTTTGCAACCCCCCAATTATAGAAAAAATAGCCGCCAAAAGTGACAAAGGTTGCCAGATAGGCGATAGTCAGAACGGTATTGAACGGTATACTAAAACTCAGAGCTTCCCCGAAAAAGATCAGCGGAAAAAACAGGATGGCGCCGGCGAAGGATTGCAGAGCCGTGAGGAAAATGGGGCTGTAGCGGTCTGATAGCTTTTTCATCAAAATAACATACACGCCCGAAGCTACCATGGCTCCGAATTCAAGCAGATTTCCGAGCCAAGGCATAAGAGCATATTCGGTGCTCTCCGAGCTGAGGCTCAACCCAATTGCCCCGATAATACAGACCACGAATCCACAGAGCGTCCAGAAACGTGGATGCTCGCGGAGCAGAATCCAAGCCAACAGGGCGACGATGGGCGGTTGTAGAGCATTGATCGTGGCTGCAGAACCGGCCGTGGTAAATCGCAGGGCTTGACTTTCGAGCAAGAAATAAATTCCGGGCTCGCAAATCGCCATGATCACCAGATAAAGCCAATCCCCCTTTTCGTACAGAAATCTACCCCAGAAGCGATAAAGAAGGCAGAAAACAGTCGAAGCGATCAGCATCCGAAAGAATATGATTTTACCGGGATCGAGCACCAACACAGCCGACTTCATGGCAATAAAGGAGCTTGCCCAGAAAAAGACGGCGCATAAAAGCGCCATCTTTGGAAGGGTGCGTGTGGAAGCCGCGCTCATAGCATGACCCGAATCTTCTGGCTGTCACGAAGCCCAAAATTGACTCGACGGCCGTTGGCAATATTGACCCGGCGCAACCACCGATGCTTTGGACCGTAATCGGGCTGGTATATGGAGCGCCCGTGAGCCACTCGCAAGTTGTCGAGCAGCAGGATATCGCCCGGCTGCATCTGTAAGTGGATTGCTGCGCGGTCGAGTGCGTCATGGAATTCTGCGAGCGCGGCAGCCGCTTGATCATCACCATCAAGCGCCGATACGAAAGCCTGATCGGCCTGCATCAAAGGCATATCATTGCGCCCATAAATTAGCGGGATGGGTTGAGGGTTGTTCATCATCTTCTGAATCGTATTAAAGGCTTCTGCGTTCAGCTTCCATTGCTCACTGGTATTCTCTACTGGCGTATGGGATTTGTCAGGGAGGATTGTAAACCGCGGTTGCCGCAGCGTACGCCAAGTATTTTCAGCAAGATTCAGATCATCGACACAAGCGATATTCGTCACCGCCTGTTCGCGGTTGCGGTAGCACATCAGCGTGAAAAAGTCAGCTCGACCGAGATGGAAGGCTTCCTCCGTATGCCACATCAAGGTTGTCGCGCTGCTGCCGCCTAGCTGCTCATCCTTCACGGCTTCGATGGGTACGATATGGCGCAGAAAGCGACCGTTTTCCTGTGTGCGCCATCCAAATACGCCACCGATTGCCGATGAGAGCAGGACCTGGAACAGTTCTTCGCGCAGATAAGGTCTGTCTTGCCAGGGTTGATCCCAATGTGCAGGGGAGCCTCCAATCGCATTGTCGTCGATTTCAAAGCCACGGATCAGAAGATAGCTGGAGCGTATGTCCCCGCTTGCGATCACCTTGAGTATGGACAACAGACCTTCCGGCAGATGCGTGGCTGCGATCTCACAAGCCAGCGCTGTTTCCTCGCTCTCAACTGTTATGAACCGTTCGGCCAGCTTGCCAATAAGTGTCTCGATCTGAGATTTCTCTTGTGAATCAATGGTATATATGCGATCAATATCAGATGATATTGATCTGGACTCTGGTTTGAATACAACACTCACTGTGGACACCATTATTATTAAAACTTACTTAATCTGTTGGAATGAAACATCAGGTCGACCGCTCATTATTCGTGCGATAACACTGCTCAAGATGCGCGCCGTCGTTTAGCGAAATCGGGGCCGGCGCAGAGTATGTTCGACGCAGTAAAAAATGAACTCCCTAATTAAAGGGGTTGACAGGTCAATCGCAATTAGCAACGCCGGAGCCTGGGCCCGTAGCGCACCTTTCCGACGGACTTTCTCGACTCCCTATATTTTCATAAGTCGTTCATTCCAATTGAGAAAGGCTGACCAAATTGCCCAATTGAAACTAATTGTCCGGTCCTCGTCCCACGCGCCAAGAGGAACGTGCGCCCGCTTGCGCCTGCGAAAAAACACCAACGGCGCGGAAAAAATCGATGGCCGATACAAATTGACGACTTACAAGCAACGCTTGTGTCGAACTCGGGTGGCCAGGGATCGCGGCGCCGGACTGCGCCATCATGGTCTCCGCCGTCAGCGGAAGCTGCGAAGCGCCCAAACCGCAGCGACGGCCTGCATAACCGCGCAGGTGAAGAATGTGGCACCAGCGCGCCAGTCGCTCGAAGCGAGGTGCGTGGCGTTCTGCAGCAATCCCGCACCGAACAGTGGGATGACGAACACACCCAGGCTGCCGATTGATTGCAGCGATCCCATCACGACGCCTTGCTCCTGCTCGGCGCTGGCCTTGGAAACGATTCCCTGCAACGTGGGCGCAACCACGAAGGCCAGCAGGTTGAGCGGCATGATGGCGTACATCATCCAGCCCTTAGTCGCAAGACCGAACAGCAGGCAGGCTGCGGCGCCAGCCACTAGCCCGGTGAGGATGAGCCGCTTCTCGCCGAGCCGCAGCAGGAGCCACGGCAGCATCCCGGCCTGGATCACAGCGGCCCCCACCCCCACGACGAACAATGCAATGCCGTTGTCGCGCGGCGTCCACCCGAAGCGGAATGCGGTGTAGAGAACCCAGGTAGTCTGCGTTAGCAGGTTGGCGAAGGTAACCAGCAAGAAGACCCAGGCCGCGGCGCCGCAGCGCGGGTCACGCAGCACGGCCAGCATGGGCGCGACGGGATTGACGCCACGCAAGCGCGACTTGAGGCGGCGCCCCGCCGGCAGCGACTCGGGAATGAACAGCGCGCCATACACCAGGTTGATGGCCGACAGTGTCCCGGCGACCGCGAATGGCAGGCGGATGTCGATGCTGCCCAGCAGCCCGCCTAGCATTGGTCCGCAGATAAAGCCCAGTCCGAAGGCGGCGCTGATCTGCCCGTAGCTGCGCGCACGCTGCTGGGGTTGCGAGACGTCCGAGGCATAGGCCGCAATCACCGATAGGCTGGCCGCTGACATGCCGCCGACGATGCGGCCGATGAACAGGCTTGCCAGGTTGGGCGCCAACGCGGTGCTGAGGAAGTTGATGCTCATGCCGGCCATCGAGATCATCAGTACCGGGCGTCGCCCGATGCGGTCGCTCAGGGCTCCAAGCAGCGGCATGCAAGTGAACTGCATCAGCCCGAACACGGCCGTCAGCACGCCGAACCACAGAGCCTGGATGTCGCGTGCCTCGACGAATTCGCCAACCAGCACCGGCAGCACCGGCACCGCAAGGCCCACGTTCAGCATGTCGATAAACGCGCACAGAAGCACGAAGGTGAGGCGGGGGCTGGCCGGCGGCGCGGCGTCCGTGTGGGGAGCCTCGGCTAAACGCATGGGGGGTCCTGCATTTGCGCGTCCACCGCGGCGATCACCTGGCTGGCCTGCGGCCCGTGCACGAAGAAGTGTCCTCCGTCGAACCAATGCGAGCTGCAACCCGCGGTGGTCTCTTCCGCCCAAGCGCTTACGTCGTCCGGGGACGCAATGGGATCGTCCGTCGCACCCAGCGTCACCACGGGCACGTCGAGCATGCCATGGTCGGGACGCCGATAGTCGAAGACTACCTTGAAATCAGCGCGCAGCGCTGGCAGCGTCAGCTCCATCAACTCGGGGTTGTGGAGCAAGGCTGGCGGCGTGCCCTGGTAGTGAGAAAGCGCTTCGATGAATGCGGCGTCGTCGAGCGCATGGAGGGGTTGGCGCATGCGGCGCCGGCGCGGGGCGATGCTGCCCATGGCGAAGAGCCTCACGGGCGCACGCGTCTGCAATCGCCGCAACTCGTGCACGACCTCGAACGCCAACAGTCCGCCAAGGCTGTGCCCGATCAAAGCGAACTCGGCCGGGGCGAGTTCGATGTCTCTGGCGATGGCCCTCGCAATCTCCCGCGAGAGATCCCTCATCGACGTGAATGCCGGTTCGGCGAGCCGCATGCCGCGTCCCGGCAGTTGGACGGCGCGAACTTCGATGTTCGCCGAAAGCGCCTTCTGCCAAGGAAGATAGGCAGTGCCACTTCCACCCGCATGCGCGAATGCGTAAAGGCGGCGCGGCGCATCCTTCTCGCTGGGGCGACGAACGATCCAGGGGCTCGACATGGACGGCGCTCGGTCCAATTCAGTAGACCTTGGCCCCGATGGGCGGGCGCGGGTCATTCGGACGTGCGAGCAAGACCGAGCCATCGCGCAGCGTGGGCAAGTGGCCGTGCTGCGGCCGAGCGGCATCGCGGGCGGCGATGATGCGTTGGCCCACGAGAGAGGCCGATAGCGACCGGGGCAAGGCTACCGACCAGCGTTCACCCTCGCCTGACGCATGCACCGTGAGACTGGCGGCGGACTGGTCGATGACCTCAACCAGGC
The DNA here is from genome assembly GCA_021153565.1 of Rhizobacter sp. Taxonomy (GTDB): domain Bacteria; phylum Pseudomonadota; class Gammaproteobacteria; order Burkholderiales; family Burkholderiaceae_C; genus Albitalea. Next base: position 7,668 of record JAJKJU010000125.1, on the reverse strand, counting down.
GAAGGTCGGCCGCCAGCCACTCGTCAAAGTTCAGCTGCGGCTTTGGATCGCCAGCCGGGGTCGGGGTGTCATCGGCCACCGGCGCGAGGAAGGTAGCCTGCTGCTCGTGCGCATCGCCGCTGATCACCCCGCCGTCGGGGTGCGGCAAGCCCATCACCAGGATCTCCGAAGGCTGGCCGAACATGTTCTTCGAGCCTACGTTGATGAGGCACAGCACGGTTCGGCCGAGCAAGTCGTTCTTGTGGCGGGCAAACTGGCCGACCGACTGGCGAATGCCCACGCCTGGGAACTCGACACGGATCACGCAGAACTTTCGCCGAGGCGAATCGGGCTTGTCGGAAAAAAGGCGGATGTCGACCACGTGGCCAAAGCGGATGTCGAGTTGATCAATCATGGTGAAGGACTCGGTCGAAGAGGCAAAAGGCAGGCGGGGAGAAGGATGGCTGCGCGCGATATGCACGCGTGGCGTCAGGTAGTAAGCAGGAACAGGTCGCCATAAGTCGAAAACGGCGTGATGATTCCGTGGTGTCGCGAAATGTCGTGGACCAGCTTGGTCAAGTACTCCGGCTTGTAAGCGATCGAGCGGAACTTCTGGCCAGCTTTGAACAGTACGCCTTGCTCGGCGTCGTAGACGCGGATCGACGAATTGCCGAAGCAGTTCACATAGTAGTTGTAGCGGCCGATGGTGGTGTCTGAGCGTGTGTTGAAGTTCGACATGGCCAAGTCGACGCCGGCCATGTCAAGCATCTCGATCAGTTCTACGACGTTGATAAAGTTGCCGAAGAGGTTGAATGGGAAGAGCACCAGCTTGCGACGAGGGTACTTGCCCTCGGGCAGCACCAACGAGCGCAGCTTCTCGACCGAGGTGCACAGGAAGTCGATGCAGCCGGAGCGGGGCTTTTTTTGCAGCGCGTGGTCGATCGCGGCCTTATTGATATCGACCCCGATGTACTGCGTGCACAGGGCCGCCAGCCACTCGGAGTTGTGGCCGGCGTGGCACCCGACCTCAATGATGCATTCGTACTGTTCCTGCAGGAGCACCTTTGTCAGATGATTGCGCTCGTCGTGCAGGAACTGCGTCACCTCGGCTGAGAAGCACTCCGGGTTCATGATGCGCTCCGAGTCGCGGATGCTCATGTAGAAGTCGTTGTTCGGCGTGCTTGCCAGGGGGCGAATCACGCGCTTCTCCACGTCAACGTCTTTGACAGGTTCCACTGAATGGGTCTCGTACATATTGGTCCACCTTCGTGTGCGGGTGCATGCCGGCGCACCCCTCGATTCGAGCGAGCGGTACGGCCCAGGTGTTGGGAATGCAGCCAGGTCAGAAACGGTCATGCCAACGGACGCAAGCCCGCAAAGGTTTGAGTCCGCGCACATTCATTCCTGCACGGACCAGGGCACTATCTCGCGATTTCGCACAAGGGACCGTTCGACGGCGCGCGGATTCTTGATCACATATCGATCACTAGTAAAGAGAAACCCGTGGACGTTGGCACTTCAAACTTGGGGGTTGACTCGCGCCGACAACGAAGCCCTTGAATGCCCGGCCAGGCAACCTTTTCGTGGGACTTGCGAATTGCCGTTGCGTCGGCATAATCGCGCGCCTTTGGGTCGTAGGTCATGCCTCAGCCGTTTGACCACGGTAGCGCGCAGTACCTGTCGGCGTGTCATCTGGCAGTCACGACGCGCCAGTACTCGCGTTGCTTCAACTTGATTGACCTCGCGACAGGCATGCTCACCTGTGGCGAAGAGAGCGGATGCGATGCCTGCATGAGTGTTCACAACCAATAAGCCTGGAGATCAAGCATGACCATGCCTACGCCCCTTGAACTCGCGCAGCGTCAGCTCGACGCCTACAACGCCAGAGACCTCGATTGCTTTCTCGCCAACTTCAGCGACGACGTGAAGTCGTATCGCATGCCAGCGTTAGAGCCGGCGCTCGTGGGCAAGAAGCAGTTCGGCGAGTTCTACGCAGCCCAGCGTTTCAACGTACCCTCTCTTTATGCCGAACTCATCAGTCGCACTGTCCTGGGAAACAAGGTGTTCGACCGAGAGCGCGTCTGGGGCCTGAAAGAGCAGCCAATCGAGATGGTGGCCGTGTTCGAGGTGCATGAAGGGCTGATTCGAAACGTGTGGGGCTTTTCGCCCGATTGACGGATCTGTGGTGAGGCCGCATCGGCGGCACCCCAAGCAGTGGCTGACGACAAGGTGGAGATGGTGGTGGGCATGGTCTTCAAGCATTCGGTGTGGGACGCGACAAACGCGGCGGTGATCCCGTTGCAGGCAGCTTCATTCGTCTGGCTGGCGCTGGCCTATCCGGGGCTTTCCCTGGGCACACTGTTAGCGATGGTGCCAGTGGTCTACGTGCTCGCACTGCTCAACTCAGGTGCAAACCACAACCACTACCACACGCCGTTCTTCCACGCGCGCTGGCTGAACGCCGCAGCGCGCATGGGCTTCTCGCTCGTGGGGGCGCCCAAGACGCCGCACAACCTGTACCACGGTTACCACCATGCGACGAAGAAGTCCTGGAACGAGGTCTCGTTTCTGCAGGTGATCGGCTTGCGAAGGCCGCTGCACAAGCAGGTGCTGGCCATTCTTATGTTCTATCCCGAGTCTTTCGGGTTCAAGTACCTGGTGCTGTTCGTCCTACTCAAGCGCTGGTCGGTTGAGCGCCTGGCCAAGTTCGCCACGCCCGACGATACGGTCATGGGCGTGCGTCTGTTCAAGCGCATCAAGGAGCCCGCCGCGCTGCGCGCAGCCAAACTCGACGTGGCGGTGTGGGTGGGCTTTCGTGTGCTGCTGTGCGTGATCGACTGGCAGTTCTTCGTGTTTTTCTTTGTGCCCGTCACCTATGTGGTCGAGACCTTGCGAATGGGCGAGGACTATATGCATCACTGGGGTGCAGTCGATCCTGATGACCCTCGCCGCGACGCCGTGAGCTGCTATGGGCGGGTCTACAACTGGATCAGCTTCAACCTCGGCTACCACCAGGAACATCATTTGCGCCCAGGCGAACATTGGCTGCGCCTGCCCGCGATGAGCGCGGAACTGCCCATCGACCGACGCACCGTGCCCTTCACTCATTACCTGAATCTGCCGGTCTTCTACCCGGCGCTTGCAACCGATCTGGTGGCCCGGCGTGGCGCCGACGCGGAGCGCCCGTCTGCAAGGCCCTGAGGTCGATGCCGCTCCCTATCCGAATTGCGCCGCTGGAGCGCATGCCCGCCCCGCATTGGCGCGCTGCTCCATGAACAAGGAACGTTATCCATGAGCAAAAGCCGTCTCTTCCGGTACTCACGCCTCGACGCCCTGGGCGTGGCAGTCATCCCGTTCCAACTTGCGTGCTTCATTGGACTTGCGCTTGCCTATGAGCAGTTGCCCTGGCTGGCCCTGGTGCTCATCGCCCCGGCTCTGTTCGCACTGTCGCTGCAAAGTTCGGGCGCGAATCACAATCACTTCCACACGCCGGTGTTCCACCAGCGCTGGCTCAATGGGCTGGTGCGCGTCGGCTTCTCGGCCATCGGCAACCCCAAGACGCCGCACAACATCGGCCATGGCATGCACCACGCCACCCCGCAATCGTGGAACGAGTCATCGATTCTCGAGATGCTGGGCCTCAAGCGCCCGCTGCACAAGCATGTGAAGGCCTTCCTCATGTTCATTCCCGAGTCGTTGGGGTTGAAGTATCTCGTCTTCCTGGTGCTGCTCAGGGTGTGGCCGGTGGAGCGCGTGGCCGCGTTCGCCACGCCGAAGGAAGACGAGCGCAAGGTCGCCGTCAAGCTCTTCGAGCGCATCAAGCAGCCCACCACGATGCGTGCCGCACAGCTCGACATTGCGGCATGGATCGCGCTGCGCGTGTTGCTGTGCGCCATCAACTGGCGCTTCTTCTTTTTCTACTTCGTGCCGGTACAGTACGTAATCGAGATGCTGCGGCAGACCGAAAACTACCTGCAGCACTGGGGCGCCAGCGACCCCTTCGACGATACGCGCGACTCGGTAAGCTGCTACGGCCGCCTCTACAACTGGCTGACCTTCAACCTCGGCTACCACCAGGAACACCACCGCCGCCCTGGTGCGCACTGGCTTGAACTGCCCCGGCTGCGCCACGAGTTGCCCGCCGACCGTCGCACGGTGCCCTTCACGCACTACATCAACCTGCCGGTGTTCTATCCCTCGGTGGCGCGCCGCCTGTCGGCTGGTTGTGCCGTCTTGCCGGCGGCCGTGGACGAAACCACGGTCCAGCCCTGAGCCATGCAGCCGACGACCGTGAGCACCGAGGCCGTGCCGTCCACCTTGCTGGAAGTTCTGCGCCGCCATGCACACAGCGCTGTGTTTGCGTCGCGCCCGGCCTTTACCTACCTGCAGGACGGAGACACGGTCAGCACCGTGCTTGGCTACGCCGACCTCGATGCACAGGCCCGCCGGCTCGCCGCCCGGCTGCAGACGCGCACGCGGCCCGGCGACCGCGTGTTACTCGTGTACCCGCCCAGCATCGACTACATCGTCGCGTTCTATGCCTGCGTGTATGCCGGCGTGATCGCGGTGCCGGCGGTGTCGCCCTCGAACGCACGTACCCTGCCACGTTTGCACGCCATCGTCGACGACGCCCGGCCGGCTCTGGCACTGACGCAGCACGAGCTGATTCGCGCCATCGAGAAGATGTCGCAAGGCGAATCGGGCGTAGCACGCTTTGCCGATCTGCCGTGGCTGGCTACCGACGTGCCCTGCGATGACGAGCCCGTGAGCGCATGGCGAGCGCCGATGTTGACGGGCGATGACATCGTCTTCCTGCAATACACCTCGGGTTCCACCGGCACGCCCAAGGGCGCGATGGTCAGCCACGCTCGCCTGCTGGCCAACGCGGAACACAACCGCCGCACCTACCGCGTGCCCGAGGGCAGCACCTTCGTATCGTGGTTGCCGCCGCACCACGACTTCGGGCTCATCGGCGCTATCGTGCTGCCGGTGTTTGCGGGCTGCCATTGCGTGCAGTTCCCACCCGCGAGCTTCCTCATGCGGCCCTTCCGCTGGCTGCGGCTGATCTCGCAGTACCGGGCCTATATCACCGGCGCGCCGAACTTCGCGTTCGAGCTGTGCGTGCAGCGGGTGACCGAGGCCCAGAAGTGCGAGCTCGACCTGAGCCACCTCGGGGTGGCCGTGAACGGCGCCGAGCGGGTGCGTCCCGAGACCCTGCGGCGCTTTGTCGAGGCCTTCCAGCCATGCGGCCTCCGCAATGGCGTGGTCGTGCCCTCATACGGCATGGCCGAGTCGGTGTTGCTGGTCACGGCGGCCGAATCCGGCGCCGACGGCTCGACGATCAGCACACACCAGCTCGATCGCGCCTCGCTCGAGGCTGGCCTGGCCATAGCGGCCGAGCCACAGGCGCCAGATGCAGTCGAAGTGGTGCTCACGGGTCGGGCGCTGACCGGCGACCACCGCGTGGCCATCGTCGACCCGTCGACCTGCGAGTCGCTGGCCGAGCGACGGGTGGGCGAGATCTGGGTGTCGGGCCCGTCTGTGGCCGCCGGCTACTGGGGGCGCGACGACAACGACGGCGTCTTCCGCGCCTCGATGGCCGGGCAGGGCGGGGCCTGGCTGCGCAGCGGCGACCTGGGTTTTCTCGACCGCGGCGGCCTGTATGTCACCGGCCGGCTGAAAGAGGTAATGATCTTCAGCGGCCGCAACGTCTACCCGCAAGACGTCGAGATGACTGTGGAGGCGCTCGACCCCGCCTTCCGCGCCAACGGCTGTGCCGCCTTCGCCGTCGAAGACGATGCCACCGCGCGACTTGCCGTCGTGCAAGAGATCGAGGCCCGCCGCCAGCCCAATGTGGACGGCCTCATGGCCCGGCTGCGTGCCGAGTTGGCCGAGCGTCACGAGATCGCTGAGCTCGACGCCGTGGTGCTGGTGCGTGCCGGCCATGTGCCCCGTACGTCCAGCGGCAAGATTCAGCGCGGCCGATGCCGGCAGATGTACCTCGACGGCGCGCTGGTCCCGGTGTGGCAATGGCGGCGAGAACACGTGGCGGCCGTCAACATGCCCGGCGAGCCTCGCACCGGCACGGAGCGCCGGTTGCTCGCACTGTGGGAAGAGTCGCTGGGCCGCAGCGGCATCGGCATGCAAGACAACTTCTTCTCGCTTGGCGGGCATTCGCTGCTGGCAGCGCAGATTGCATCCCGCGTGGGCGAGACCTTTGGCATCGAGCTGCCGCTGGTCAAGCTGTTCGAGGCGCCGACCATCGCAGGGATGGCGCAGTTCATCGATGGCGCACGGCATGTGCCTGGCACCGCGGCGCGAAACGCCGAAGCACAGCGGGTGCAACCCTCGGCCGACACGGACTCGGCCGCCGTCGTTCACCCGTTGTCGCATGCGCAGCAGACGTTTTGGCTGCTGGAGCAGTACGCGCCGGGCAGTCCCTTCCACGCCATTCCATTGGCGCTGACGCTGGCGCCAACGCTTGATCCCGAACACCTGCAGCGAGCGCTGCAGGCTCTCGTGGCACGGCAGCCGAGCCTGCGAACCACCTACGGGTGTCGCGAAGGCATACCGGTGCAGCTCGTGCATGAACGCAGTGACCTGCCGCTGGACGTGCGCGAGTGGGCGATGTCTGCCCATGCCGATCACGAACGCTACATGGCTGACGAGCTCGCCCGAGAAGCGGCCCGCCCGTTCGACTTGTCGACGCTGTGGCCAGTGCGCGCCACTTTGCTGCGCCGGCAGGTCGGCGAATCTGTGCTGCTGCTCACGTTGCACCACATCGCGGCCGATGGCGCCTCGGTGTCGCTGATCGTCGACGAACTGCGTCGCCTTTGTGCGCCGGGCAGCGACCGCGCCGATGTACTGCCGCCGTACGCGACGACCTACCTCGACTACGCCGCCCGGGAAGCGCGCGAGCTGGCCGGCGAACGGCTGGCCTCGCGCCTGGCCGCGTGGCGCCAGTCACTCGCCGGCGCGCCCATGCGGCTCGAGCTGCCCGGCGCGCGCGTGGCCGCCGCCTCGTCGAACCGCGCGAGGACTGGGGCTGCCGTCGTCCTGCAGCTGCCCGCCGCCCGGGTCGCCAGCCTCGACGAACTCGCCCGCCGGCACGGCGTGACCCGCTTCACGGTCCTGGTTACTGCCATGAGCGCACTCGTGCATCGCCTGGGCGGCGGCAGCGATTTCTGCCTGAGCATGCTCTCGTCCAACCGGCCGGTCGGCACCGAGCGGGTGATCGGAAATTTCATCAATGTGGTGCCGCTGCGGCAGCGCATTGATGAGCGCAAGGGCTTTGGCGACATGCTTCAGCCCAACGGGCGTGCCATTCTTTCGGCCTACCAGGAGCAGCTTCCCTATCAGTTACTGGTGCGCGAATTGCTCGTGGACGACGCGCGCGCCGTTGTCGCGCCCTATGCGCAGCTGGTATTGAACTACCACAGCGAGCTGGGCGCTGTCGATGCCGGCGCGGCCGGGCCCGTGTTGCATGTGAGGGGGCGCGCTCCGGAGTGCGTCACCCACGTGGGCTTCGACCTGAAGGTCGAGGTTTGCATGCATGCTTCGCCGCTGGGCGAGTTCGCGCACTTCGAGTTCGAATACGACAGCGAGCTGTACGAGCGCGCGACCATCGAGCGGCTGGCCGGGCACTACCGGCGCGTGCTGGAACTCGTGGCCGAGCAGCCCGACTGCCCC
>JAJKJU010000124.1 GCA_021153565.1 Rhizobacter sp. | reverse complement strand
TTCAATTCCCATAGCGCCACCGCCATACGGGCGGTTCAGTGCAACGGGATCTTTAGCCTACCGGCCGCGGCGGTCACGCCGTGCCGTCAGCGGAGACCGGGCCGCCGCGTCCGCCAGACTAAAGACTCTCTGCACTATGGCGAGCATCCCGTGGACGAGGTGTAAGGGGCAGCAAAGCCGCGCAGACACTGCGCGCCTTCAATGCTCATTCATCAACACCCCCGCCAACTTGCAAGGCCCCTTGGCAAGCCCGCCGAGCAAGCCCTGCAGCGCTGACATCTTCGTCTCTCCTTGACGCGCGATCACCACCGCCGCGCCGCTTTGCGCAGCCAGCACGCGTGCATCCGCGCCATGCACTGCCGCCGGTGTGTCGACCACGACATGATCAAACTTGCCGAGAAGCTCTTTCATCAAGATGCCGAACGCAGGTCGCTGCAGCAGCTCCAGCGGATTGGGAGGCAAGGTCCCAACAGTCATGACGAACAAGCTCGGCAAATCCCTGACCTGCTGAATGACATCGGACTCGCAGCGGTTCGCCAGCACACTGCTCAACCCCGTTCGATTGTCCACGCCGAAGATGCGATGCTGTCGCGAGGTTCGCATGTCCGCATCGAGCAGCAAGGTGCGCCCGCCGAGTTGGCTGAAGCTCACGGCCAGGTTGGCCGCGAAGAAGCTCTTGCCGTCGCCGATGTCGGGGCTCACCACCGCAAGCGCGCGGCGAGGCTGGTCGCTTGCAAGCACACCCATCATCAATTGACTTCGCAGTTCGCGAAACACTTCGGCCTGGTCGCTGAAAGGGTCGACCGCAGTCACCAGTTCTTCGTCAAAGACCGCGTCATCACTTTGCGCATACGGGTAATGAAACTGCTGGGACAGCGCCCACAGCACATCCTCGGATGACGCGAGACCGAGTGCAATCGCCGCCTCGCCGAAGCGCGACGAATGTGTGCGTTGATACTCCAGAATCTTCGTCACCTGCTCATCGCTCAGGCGCCGCGCCTCGCGAATGAAGTCGCCGATGGATCGGTCGACCACGCGGGTGTGTGCGTCGTCGAACTTCGCATCGCCGCCGCTTGACGTCGTGTGCAACGCATGGAGAGAAACAGGCATGACTTTCATCTCGTCAAGCCGCCGAAGTCATGCTGGCCATCGCACTCGAACTCGCACCCGCACCCCCGCCTACACCAGCGGTCGGACTCGCGGCTTGCGTCAGGCGCTTGCGCAACTGACCCGCAGCGGCGGCGCGCGAAGGCGCCGGCAACACACCGAGAAATGGCTGAGCAAGCAATTGCTGAACATCGTCGGCACTGCGGACACGGCGATCCAGCCGCTCGCGCACCAACACCGTCACGGCAGCGAGCACAAGCCCCAGGACCACGGCGACGATGCTGTTGAGCAGCAGCTTCGGGGATGAAGGGAAAGGCGGTGGCGTGGCGTGCTTGAGCACCGACACGTTGGTCTGCGTGAGCTGGCTTTCCACGTGCGACTGGCTCACCCGCGCGAACATCGCGTCATAGGCACGCTGTGCGTTCTCGACGTCGCGCTGCAGTACCGCCGCTTCGTCGCGCTGGCCCTTGAGCCGCAAGACTTTCACGCGCTGCTCTTCCAACGCCCGGCGCAATTCGCTGACGCGCGTCTGATTCACACTGTTGTTGACCGTGACGCTACCGTTGATTCGACGCGTTTCGGACTCGATCTTCGACTTCAGCTCGGCAATGTTGGCCTGCAGTTCCTGCACTTGCGGGTTGGCTTCGCCCAGCCGCGATTCAGCTTCACGCAGCCGTGCTTCCTGGCGGGCAAGTTCGGTCGCGAGGTTCGTGATGAGCGGGTTGTTCAAAACCTCGGACATGCGGTCGCCGTTTGCACCCAACTGTCCCTGCCGCGTCTTCGATTCTTCCGCCACGCCCTGCAAGGCGACGAGCTGGGTCGACAACTCCGTGAGGCGCGCGTTCTCCACGTCGAGCCGCTCGTCGGTCGCGATGATGCCCTTGGATCGCTGATAGGCCGACAGCTTGGCCTGCGCCGCCTCGAGCTCGTCGCGCAGGTGCCTGGCGCGGTCATCAAAGAAGTTGTTGTATTGCTTGGCCGGCTCGACACGCAGCTCGAGCGTGGTGTCGATATAGGCTTTGACGATTGCATTGGCCACGTCGGCCGAGAATTGCGGATCGGGCGAGGTGTAGCGAACCGTGAGGACGTCTGAATCCTTGCCTGGCCTGATGTCGAGCCTAGTCGCAACCATCTCCGCAAGCCACGAACGAAATTCGCCTCTGGATTGAGTGGCCTCGCGCCAGCGCTCCTGCTGGACCTTGCTTTGGTCAAGCTTGAGCATGTCGAGCGCGCGCAATGCCACGCGTTCGCTTTGAATGACGTCGACCTGGGTCGCCATGTAGCCCGAAAGGGTCATGCCAGGCAGCACGATGCCCGCGATCGGGTCGGGAGACTTCGCGTCGAGCAAAACCGACGCCGTAGCCGTGTACTGCCGCGGCAACAGCAAGCTTGCCGCAACCACCAAAGTCACGACACCGAAGAACACGATGGCCGCGGAACGCCAGCGGGCCTTGAGCACATCGAAGATTTGCGAGGGCATCATGTGGGAATGGTCATGCAAGATCTGCCCGCACCCGATCGGGTCGCGACGCCATGGCCTTGCGGGTTCATGCGCCGCCAGCGCCACATGTCGGTGCTCGTTTGCTCCAGATCGCGGCGCGCTTGCCAACCGAGACGTTCGAGCCAAGTGTGAGATGCGATGCCGCTCTCGCGATGGTGCTTCATGGTTGTTTCATTGGAGGAGGGCATAGGCCGCCAGCAGCCTGGCGTTGAACTTCGACCGGCCGAAGCGGGGCTTTGCTTCCTCGCGCGCCGCTTGGCCGATGTGTGCACGCAGACTCGGGTTGTCGATGAGCGTCGCAATGCGGGCAATCATGTCGCGCTCGGTGCCGCACAGGAAACCCGTTTCGCCGTCGCGGATGACCTCACGATGCTGAGCGCTGTCCATGGCGACGCATGGTAGCCCCGCGGCCATTGCTTCGACGAGAAAGAGTGGAAATCCGCGCGTTCCACCCAGCGCGACATAGATCCAGCCGGCCGCCAACCGCTGTGCACAGTCATCATCGCTGGTCCTCTCGAACACGCCGACACTTGCCGCATTCAGCCTGACATGAGACACCGGGTCGACCGTGCCGATCCAGTTGAAACTGATATGCAGATCTTCGCCGCTCAAGAGAACGGCAAGCTGTGCAAACAGCTCAGCACTGCGCGCGCCTTGCCCGCGGCCGCCGGTCACGAGCAATGGGTGCCGTGCTTCGTTTCGAGGCTTGTTGAAAAAGGCATCATTCACTGGACTTTCAACGAGCTCCACCGACTTCCATTGGTCGAGCGCCATCTTCTCTTGCGGCACGTTGACAATGGCCGCGTGTCGCGCGGGTCGAAGCACGGGGCGGAATAGCCATAGCATCAGGGTCCCCAGAGCACGGAGCTGTCCGAGGGATCGAGAACCATGCGGTGAATAGAAGATCGGAACCTTCACTCCGGTGGTCCGAACTGCGATCGCACCGACGAGGCAAGCCAACAGGCCGTGCAGGTGCACGGTGCGCAAGGGGCCACCCTCGAGCGCATGCCGACAGCCTTGAAGCACGGCCCGCCACTGCTTGACCGGATTGCGCAGCCTTGGCATGAGCATCAACTCGGCGGACTCATGCAGGCTCAACACGTGATGCCGGTAGCGGAGTTCGTCGATCATCACCACCGTCTGGTCGACGCCTGTGCGCGCGAGCGCGTTCGTCGCCGGACCAAGGAAGCTGAACACCTCGTCGGTGACGCAGCCGACCACATGCACGACCTTGCCGGTGCTGACGTCGGTCCACCGTGCTTCACGTTGCATGACATCTCCTTGAGAAAATCAGCGGGCGCCTTCGCGAGCCACGACCACGCGCACGGTCTTGACCAGAATACCGATGTCCAGCCAGAGTGAGCGTTGCTCGACGTAATGCCTGTCGAGTGCAACGCGTTCGTCATACGTGGTGTTGTTGCGTCCGCTCACCTGCCAAAGCCCGGTGATTCCGGGCCTCACGCTCAAGTAGTGCCAGCGGACCTTGCCGTAACGCGTGAGCTCAGCCACCGTGATGGGGCGCGGGCCGACGAGGCTCATTTCCCCGCGCAACACGTTCAGCAATTGCGGCAACTCATCGAGGCTGCTCTTGCGCAGGAAGTGGCCGACAGGCGTGATGCGCGGGTCGTTGCTGAGCTTCTGGTCTTGGACCCATTCCGCACGGGCCTTCGGATCGTCGCGCAGGAGATCCGACAGCACCTGTTCTGAATTGCGCAGCATCGTTCGAAACTTCATGCAGCGAAATAGCTTGCCGTTGTGGCCCACGCGGTAATGCGCAAAGAGTACAGGAGCGCCGTCGCGTCGCCATATGAGGAAAGTCACGAGCAACAACAAGGGGCTAAGCATGAGCAGCAGCAGCAAGGCTGCCGCCTGATTCAAGCGCAGAAAGAGTGCATCACGCACAGGTTCGCGGGATCTGGATGCGCAGTCGACCATGCGGGAACCCGCTACAAAACTCGCAGCTTTCACGGACCACCTCCTGACTGTCGGCTTATGTTTTCGATCGTCTTGCGCGACGCAACATTCGCGCCAATCCACCTGCATGTGCGAGCGGTTTCAACTCGCCCCAATGCGAACCCACGATGATGCTTGGAGGTGCTTTTCGCCCCATAAGGAAGACGCACATGACACTGCATCAAGTCTTGAAGTCGGGCGAGGCTACACGCAGTAGGTGTGCGCAAGTTGTGTAAAGGTGCAGCATTAAGTGACGAACAGTTCTCGCGCATGTTTTGCTTGCGAGTTTCTTGTTCAGGCGGCACGATTGGCTGGAGGACTTTCAATGGCGCCTAACGCACTTTGGACTCTTGCAGGGGTGTCGCTTGCGCTCGCACTGCATGCATTCATCACCTACCCGTTGTCACTGGTAGTGCTGCGCGCATGCCGAGGAAGAATTGCGGGCTCGTGCAAGTGGTCCAGACCACTTGCACCGACACGGTTTGCGATATGCACCTACGTGAACCACACGGTCGGCCTGACACCTGAGAAGCTGAGCAATCTCATGGCGCTTCGCGCTGGCAGGCCGCAGGTGCAGCTATTGATCTATGCCGAAGGCGATGTTGGCAGCTTGCGCGACATGCTGGCGCCGCACACCAGCTGTGTCGAGTTCTATTCGTCGCCGCTGATGCGCGGCAGGTCGCATGCCATGAACTCCCTTGCGAATCGAACGCGTGCCGACGTCCTCGTCTTCGCGGATGCGCGCGCGATGCTCGACGAGGATCTGCTGGACAAGCTTGACACGCATTTCAGCGACCGGGCCGTGGGCTGTGTGTGCGCTGAGTTCGACCCCGTGGCGGCGGGTGACTCACGATGGTCAGCCACATTAATATACCGACGCTTCGATGCATGGATTCGCTCGCTGGAAACCGACACCGGCTCGACCATGGGCGCCGATGGTGCGCTGTTCGCGGTGCGTGCCGCCCTCTACCACCCCGCGCCGGCCAATGCCTTGCATGACATGCATGTGTCGCTCATGGTGCTGTGCGGTGGACACCGCGTCGTGAGCGCGCCCGACTTGTGTGCACAAGTGGCGACGACGGGCGCGACACGCTCCGCGTTCAAGGATCACTGCGACATCGCTTACGGGGCCCTGTGCGTCCACCGCCGGCTGTGGTCCATGCTTGTGCGGCTGGACGGACTGTTGCTATATCAATATGTGTCGCACAAGATGCTGCGGTGGTTTTCGGCCTACCTGCTCGGGGCCGCACTTGTTTGTTTTGTGATGGCTGAAGCGATGTCGAGTCAGTTGAAGCCCTTGGCCATGATCGGTGCAGCGTCGATCGCCGTGTGGCTCTTCGGTCATCGACTGCAGCTCACGCCCTTCGCCCAGGCATACGAGGTGGTGAGCGCGCTCACGGGCGCAGGCCTGGGCGCGGCGCGAGCGCTCTTGAAGTCGGAGTGATTCGCGACGGCTGGCAGGGCTTCCTTGGGACATGGCCCGGAATAGGTAGGTTGTTTCGGGCCATGTCCTTACTTCTTCTCTCAGCCTCTCAGATAGCGCACAGTGCAGACCATCGAGCTCTAAAGGCACTCAGGATTTGCAGCTTCACTTCGTCGTGAAGGTCAGCGTGACAGTGAACGCGTTGTGAAACTGAGGTTCCGCATCGCGTGGAACACTGCACTAGATGTCCCATCCCGTGTGATCATGTGCCAATCCGCAGCTGGCCGCTGTTCCGAGCCAGAGACCTTTTGCGGGGTGTTATCGAAGCCTTCCAACACGATAAAAGCCAGTGAGTCGAGTCCATCCGCAAGCCCGAACGACGCCGCGCACGCGAGCCGAAATCAATTCCTCGAAAGCGCCCTTGACGGCTGTGGCCGAGCTT
>JAJKJU010000123.1 GCA_021153565.1 Rhizobacter sp. | reverse complement strand
GCCACCGCCGTGCCCTGCTTCGGGTCGCCAGCATCGTCTTCGGCCAACAGTTCGAACTTGGCCTTCTTGCCGCCGATGGTCACGCCCTTGGCGTTCAACTCGTCGATGGCCATGCGAGCACCCAACTCGTTGTCCTTGCCGAGATGGGCGATACCACCGCTCGTGGGACCGACGTGGCCGATCTTGACGACCATGTCTTGGGCATAGACGCCCGTGCCGAGCATGAGTGCGGCGGCGGCAGCGACGGATTTCATCATGTGTGCGTGCTTCATTGAGAGTCTTCTCCTGGTCGGTTCTTAGAAGTTGTGGCGAATGCCCATCGCCACCGAGCGGAAGTCACCGCCGTACAGATTGGCCGCGTTGTCGTCGCGCTTGGTATAGAAGCCGTAGACCTTGGTGCGCTTGCTGAGGTTGTAGTTGATGCCTGCGGTGAACTGCGTGGCTTCGCTGTCAGCGAGCGAACCGTTCTTGCCGGCTTTGCCGACATTCAGGTGCAGTTCCGTCTGACCCACGGTATACATGCCGGACAGGCGGATATTGGTGCGGTTGCCCACTTGGGCGCAGGCAGCGGGAGAAGCAACGCAGTCGAGCTCGAACGTATTGTTCTTGTCACGCTGGATATAACCGCCGAAGGTGAAGGCGCCCATTTCGTACAGGGCGCGTACCGCGAACTGGTGAGCATCGCCGTTCTTGGCGTAGCCGGCACCCAGGTGCAGCGGGCCGCCATCCCAGTTAACCGCCGCGTCGTAGGTCTCCTTCGCAACGCCTTCGCCCAGGGTGCTGGCGAAGTCGAAGGTTGCGCCGCTGAAGGTCGGCGAGTGGTAGGCCACCTTGTTGGCGTTGTTCGACACATAGGCATACAGCGCGTCCGACGACGTGCCCGTGTCGTGGTTATGCATGCTGACGTAGTCAGCGGTGGCGTAGTAGGCCTCGCTCGTGAACCGGCCCAGGCGGATGGTACCGAGGCCGCTGCTGCCGAGATTCACTTCTGACTGACGTCCCCAGAACTCCTTATTTGCGACGCCAGTGTCGGCTGAAAAGCCGTGCTCGATTTGGAAGCCGGCCTTCATGCCGCCACCCAGGTCTTCCGTGCCCTTGAAGCCGATACGCGACGAGTTGTTCTGCTCGACCCACTCCGACGAGCCGTTGCCGACCTTCTGGTTTTCAATTGTTTCGTTGATGCGACCATAGATCGTCACGCTCGATTGCGCGAAGACCGGGTTGGCCGCACAACCGATGGCCAAGCCAGCGAGTGCGAAGGAAATGTATTGGGTATGTCTCATGTGGATCGGTAAATAGGTATTTTGAATAGTTGCCCCAAAACCAGCGATGCGGCTTGTTCGACGCCCCGCTGGCCCCTGCACACCCCAGAGCTCAGGCGGTGTGCTCGGGGAGTGTTCTCGAGAAGATCGAATCGATGCTCCCAAAGTTGGCACGTTGTTTGGTGGTGTTGACACGTCTTTAAGGTGAACTTGGCCGGTTTGACGATGGTCGCCGAATAGTCTTACGGCCGTCAAAGAATCCCGTACTCAGGACAATCTCGATGCCGAACCATCTGCGACCGTTGTTGGTCTTCGCCACCTTCGTCCTCTTTATCCTCGCCGGGTGCAGCCGCATTCCCGACAGCGTGAAGATCGGTGTGGCTCAGCCACTGTCCGGGCCACTCAAGCCGATGGGCACCGACATGCTGGACGGCGTACAGCTCGCAGTCAATGAACTCAACGCCGCCAACTTCAACATCCACGGAAAGCCGGTGCGACTGGAGGTCGTGTCTGCGGACGACAAGGCGAGCCCCGGCGAGGGAAAGATTGCTGCACGCAAGTTGGTCGACGCCGGCGTGGTCGCGGTGGTCGGGCATCTCAATTCCGGAGTGAGCATTGCGGCCGCACCGATCTATGCGCAAGGCAGCATTCCCCAGCTCGCGATTTCAACCAAGCCCGAATTCACCCGGTTGAATCTGGCGACAACCTTGCGTCTTGTCGCCAACGACGACTTGCAGTCGAAGGCGTTGGGCTCGTTCGCAGCCACCCAGATTGGCGGAACGAAGTTCGCGGTGGTCGACGACGGCTCACCATACGGAAAGGGCTTGGCCGATCTCGCGGACGAACAGATTCGGCTGAAAGGCCAGCCCGTGGTGTTACGCAAAGGCCTTGACGACAAAACCACCAATTTCGCAGGGCTGATCAGTGAACTCCGAAGCACCGGGGCAGACGTCTTCGTCACGACGCTCGCCGATTTTCAAGTCGAGGCACTGATCGACCAACTCGTTCGGGCCGGGCTGACAAAAATCCAGATCATCGGCAGCGACAACATCAAGACGAGCAGTCTGCCCAAGGCTGTCCGTGGCATTGCGGCGGTCTACGCTACGTCACCCATCGTCGAAACGGAGGAGTTCGTCGGAGGACGCGCGTTCCTGCAAAAATTCCGCCATGCCTACGGGCACGATCCCGTCTACGGAGCGCAATACGCCTACGACGCGATCTACATTCTGTGTGCTGCGATGAAGCGCGGTGAATCCGTCGACCCGGAGAAGGTGCTTGCCGAACTCAAACGCATCGATGCGCTCGCACCGGTGACGAACAACATCCGTTTCAAGCCAGACGGTGAGCAGTTCTACGGTGTGGTCAGCGTCTACAAGGTTCGAGGTGGACGCTGGGAAGCAGTGACGCGCAGCGATACCTGGTAGCCGGCGACCCGACGTCCCCAGCCTCCGGACCGAAGGATGGGTCTTTCGGCCTGCACCTTGCCGGGACATGCCCAATTCAAAGTTCGGACTATGAGGCTGAGAGTATTTCGATCATGCCCGCTCATCACGCCAAAAGGCACCTGCTCGTCGTTGCAAAGCGCAGCCATAGCACGAGCTATGGCTGCGCTTTGCGCCTGGATCAGGCGCCTTTTGACGTGCTGCTCGGACACGCTCGAAGTACTCTCAGCCTCTGAGCTCGAAGGCTGTCACTTCGCCACCGGCTGGCATCCTTCGCGGTCGCCCGCTTTACCCCCAGCGTGGGCTCTACTCCCGCGCGATGTGCTTCGCGTGATAGTCCAGTGTCTGGTCCAAGGCCTTGTCCAGCCGCTCGCGCAACGCCTGCTGGTCGGCGGAGGTCTCGAGCAGGAAAGGGATGGCTTCGTAGCCGCTCGTCGGCTCATCCGTCGAGCAGCAGAGCCACTTGCACAGCCAACTTGCGAGAGGCTGGTCGAGCTCCTCGGCAAACTTCAAGGTGTACAGGACCTCCTCGGTCGAATGCCCGCCATCGAACACCAGTGCCATCATCGTGTTGAGACGGTGGAATCCGAGCGGAAAGTCCGGCTCCTGCTGAGCAAGGTGCTGGGCGAGCCACTCACTCAGCCATGTTTGACCCGATGGTCCGTTCACCACTGTCTGGCCCTTCAGCAGCGTGTTTTTTGTGAAGCCGGAGGGAGCCCGCGACGACGCCGCATCCGGGGCGACGACCCTGTCGTGCGCGTGGTCCTTTCCGATAGGACGCAACGTATTGAAGTGCGTGACCTTCGGCTGGTAGTGGAGCCAGTTTCCAGGCTCGCGCGCCAGCAGCTGGCCCTCGACCTGAACCAGCATCGACATTTCCGTCGGCTTTTGAGGCCGGACCTTGGCAGAGTAAGTGGCGTTGGCACGAGCCAGCCAAGACGGAATAGGTCCCGGAGACCGAAGGGAGAGGCCACGTGCGGCGGATGTGGCGAGCAGCGGAACCAACACGGCCTCAACACCTGAGGTCACCTCCACCAGGCAGGGGCGCAATGTGGACATCGATGGCCTGCCGGCGAACTCCTTAAAGCGTGGACAAAGCGCGTGCCACGGACGGGGGCCTTTGTCCCACTGCGAACTTTGCGTGAGGTCGTGTCGCACCCAGTGTCGCATCTCCTTGGCGATGTAAATCATGAGCCCATTTTTGGCGCGTTTCTCCAGCCCTTCGAGTATCCCGACGAGCCCCTCGCCCAGTCGCCGGGCAGCTGTCAAGATCCCCTCGGGAGGATTGCGAACCAGATCCTCGGCCAGCAGTGATTCGAAGGTACGGCCGTAGAGGCTATCTACGAGTTGCGGGGTGGAAACGTCCTGCCGCAACTCACGGGCGAATTCCTGGAATTTCCCGTGGAGTTGCTCGTTTCGCAAGCTGTGACTGCAGTCGCCGACGAGGCGCAATACGCCGTTGCGGCTGAAAGAGGCTGAAAGAAAAAGCTTCCTCGCGTCGGTCATCAACCCTGTCGCTTCGGGAGCGGCGTCGCAGCGTAGCAGGTGCATGGCGGCGACGAGAATGCTGCGAGGGGTGCGCGGCGCTTCTCGCGGCGCGTCGCTACGCGTCTGCGACAAGGGGCTGATGATGGCGGCTTCCAGCCTGCCAACGAGTTCCGGGGTCAGCAGACGCGTCCTCAGCGACTTGATGCGGCCGTTGCCGTCAAACACGACCGGGCCTGGACATTCCAGGGAATCGGCCGGTGCTTCGCCGCGTCCTTCAAGCTCTGCATGGGCATCAGCAACGATTGCGCTGGCGACCGCCGGGTCGATCCACTCCCCGACGAATCGTCGCCTTAGAACTCCCGGCAGCGGCAGCGGCGCCAAGACAGCATGCTTGGCCGAGGAATCGGAAATAGGCAGACTTGCACGCGGAAGCAGGGATGGGCCCGCTCCCCGCGGTCTCAATGGGGGGGCAGTGGTGCACGCTGCGCCCGAGGGTGTTGCGACGCTTCCCCACGGGGCCAATGTGGCAGAGGTCGAAGTGTCGTTCGGGAAGGACATGGACACGGAAGTCAATCGCATGGTGAAGGCATGATCAATGGATACAGTAGGCGCGAATCTAGCCGCATCGGTTGGCGCGCTCTGGCGCAAAGCCGAAAAGAACGACGGCAGAGCGAAACTGTCTGCTAGGGCCCAGGTGAATAAATTGATCGAAGCCCAAATGCGCGCTGATAGAAGTCGCGTTGGCATGTGAGGGACGATCTCAGAGGCCGAGGGGCCCCAGCCTTTCGCGTAAATGGACTACGGTTCGGCTGCTCACCGTCATGCCATCCTGGACCGAGGCAGGATCCGGTCCGACAGGACCAGCCGACTTTCGGTCCTATCGCATCGACACCCGAAAGAGTTACGTGCGCAGTGCGATCCTCGATCGCGCTTCACCTCCCTACAGTTCGATTTGAGAACCTTCCAATGAAGATCACCCCCACATTCCTGGCGTTCGTTCCATCAAGCTCGGAAGCTTCCGAGTTCAACAGCGTGCCAGGCGCGCTTCGCTACAAGCCTGAGGATGACGGCGACATTCCACAATTCGTGATTTCCGACAAAGGCAAGCGAGTGGTGACGCAATACCGTGCGGGCATCGACCAACTTCGCAATTTCCTTGTAGAGAACAAGGCGCCTCGTCATGCGGCAGCAACCGAGGCGCTGCGTACGTTTGAAGGTCGTGTGCTGGAAGGTCAGGCAGGGTTCTATTCGTCGCGCATTTCGCACGTTTACAACGACGGCAAGAGTGCGCTCGACACGCTATGTGCCGAAGTTCGAAACCCTGACATTCCGATCTCGACGCGCGTATCGGTCGTGGAGAACCTGGCAGAGGGACTCATGGTCTGCTCCGAGGGCACCGTTACCAACCTTGTGAAGGCCGCACAGGATCTTCGAATGAGCACCGGCGGGATGAGGGTGTACGCGAAGAAGGCTTGGGAGGACATTTTCGAGCAGACCGTTCTTGAGTTCTGCAATCGCAAGCATGGCGGCAAGAGAAACTACGCCGTGGAAGAAATCCATTACGTCAACGGATACCGGAACTTTCTGGCCAAAGACTTCGGTGTCGCAGAACGAACAGATGCTTTCGTGCCGACACGGGCCATCGAGAATCACCTCGATGAGGCAAGAAGCTTTGTCGCCGAGCGGGTGACCGCCGACGCCTTGGTCCGATCCATGGCCGAAAGCTGCTTGGCCGAGGTGCGTGAACATCTCAAGGACTACGTTAACAAGTCACTCTGCGCTGACAAGGCATGGGAGTGCTACGAGAAGTGCGACAACTCGCTGGATGAGAGCCTGAAGCACCGCTTCGGCAATATTGATTCCTTGATGCTCATCAGCGAGTCTGAGGGCAAAGGGACTGAGGATGAACCTTACACCGTCATCGATCAACCGACTCTCCTGATGCGCGCGATCGCACGCAACCTGATGAGGGATGCCGATGTGTTGGAGAAGGAGAAGTTCATCCCGGTGGACTGGGAATACCCAGATGCCGGCCCGAAGAAGATCAAGCGCATCACCGACGAAAGCTTCTACGTGAAGGAGCACCGGGAGGGCAAGACGCATTACCGCAACCCATATCCTTCGGACCTAATTCCGGATTTGATGCCGTTAAATCTCATGAAGGCGGCCCTCATGTCAACCGATGATCCCCAGCAGCTTCGCCTGATCGAGCCGGCAACACTTTGGGCCAAGATGCGCGAGGACGAGGGTGCGGATGTGCTCGACACCTTCACGCATCCAGCGGTTCGCAGATACCGCGCGGCGGATCGGACGAACGACACCGCGCTGGAAGAATTGGCCCTCGAGGAGATCATGCGTGATTCGCCCGAGCGCCAGCAGCAAGCCCTGTCCAAGCTGATTGGCAATGGCGAAATCGCCCTTTCGGTCCGGATTGCGGAGTCACTGGACTACGCGGACTGGCACGACAGCAATGGCGAGAACGTTTTGCATCGTGCCGCGAGGATGGGCTGCAGCGAGGTGCTGGATAAGCTGCTGCCAAGAATGGCGGAGAGCGCACCGCCAGACGGTTGCTTGTCTTTCTTGGTCAATGCGTTTTGCTTGGACATTCCCCCAGTGGCTGAAAGGAACAAAGCCGGCGAAACGCCACTGATGCTCGCGGCGCTATCCGGTGACGAGGCGACGGTGCGGGTTCTGCTGAAGCACGTGTGGGTGCACGGAATATCGATTGTCGGCATGACGGCGTTGATGTACGCCGCAAGCAGGGGGCACCATCGTGTGACACAAATTCTGCTGGAGATGAATGCCAATCCAAGGGAACAGGACCACCAGCGCCGGACCGCCCTGCACATGGTCAGGGACGTCACCACGGCCCGCGTGCTGATTGGGGCCGGCGCGAACGTGAACGCCAGGAACGAGTATGAAGAGACGCCGCTGATGACCGCCGTGGATACGGACAATGCCGCGCTTGTCGATCTGCTGGCCTCGATGAGCGATCTGAAGCGGACCGACGACAAGGGTGAAACCGCGCTGATTCGCGCGGCCAGAGGAAAACAGGCGTCCCTCAATGCCCTGCTTGCCTGCGGGGCCGATGTCAATTACCAGCCAAGCAGTGGGTGGACGCCCCTGGCCGCGGCCGCGAGTTTCGGGAACGTCGACATCGTCCAGCGCCTTATCGATCAGGGCGCCACGATCGACAAAATATCCGTCGATGGCAGGACAGCGCTTTGTCTGGCAGCCGATCGCGGGTGGGTTGACGTCGTCAAACTCCTGCTGCAGAAGGGTGCTGCCCCTACATTGGTCGATAAAGAGGGGAATTCGCCGCTGATGCTCGCAGCCATGCAGGGTCATCATGAAGTCGTCACGGCACTGCTGGCCGGCATGAAACCCGGGACACCCGATGGACTACATGAGGCGGTGCGCCTTGCTGGCGAACATGGACACGAGGCCGTGCTGAATCTGCTCCAGGCGGCGCTGCAGGACGCCAGATAACAGGCATCCTGCCGGGACGAGCTTCTTTGCGCCGCTCAAGCCCGCGCCAAATCCTTAGTCAGCTACGGCGGCCCCACGTCATGCGTGCACGTTCGTGAGGATGTCGTGGCGGGTATGAAACTCCTGACGCACGTCGGGTTCTCTCTGGTGAATTCAACAGCGCACGGCTACATTGACGGGACGGGACAGCAGACGCCAACGGACGCGTCGGCAGCCCGGTCCACGGGAGTTCATGTCATGCCATATGCCCATCGCTCGGCCCTGGGTGAAATCGACAGCCTGCATCGCGAGCCGCTACCAGGTGCGAGCGAATTCATCGCCAATGATCACCCTGACGTGCAGCGTTTCGTCGGCAACCCCTCTTTAGGCGAAACCTTTACCCAGCTCGATGCCGAGTTCGTTCGGGTCATTGAAGACGTGATCGACACATTGATCATGAAGAACCTGCTTGCGATCACCGACCTGCCGGCGCAAGCGCATGCCAAGCTTTTCACGCGCAAGGGCCTGCGCGACAAGCTGCATGGAAAATCGCTGCGCCTCTTCCCGAATTCCGGCTTCTCCCAGGTGATCGACGACACGGGCTTCGGGCCGCTTTGAGCGCGAATCAGATCCCCAAAGCCTTGCAGAAAGAGGTCGTGCTGTATAGCCCGCCGTGACATGGCAAAAGTCGGTCGGCGAGCGAAGTGTTGCACCTCAAGAAGCCGCGCTTCGCGCGGCTACATCTCGCTCGCTACGCACCAGTCATTGCCGCAGGTTCTCTTTCGAGCTTGAATACCGCGACCGCGCTGACGAGTTGTTCAGCCTGGACCTTCAGGCTCTCGGCTGCCGCCGCCGACTCTTCCACCAGGGCCGCGTTCTGCTGCGTGACCTGGTCCATCTGGCTCACCGCCTCGCCCACTTGCGACACTCCGGCACTCTGCTCGGTGCTCGCGGCACTGATCTCGCCCATGAGGTCGGTCAGGCGCCGGATTGACGACACCACTTCATTCATCGTCGTGCCCGCTTCATCGACCAGCACGCTGCCCTGCTCCACCCGCTCGACGCTGTCGGAAATCAGCGCCTTGATTTCCCTGGCCGCCTCGGCGCTGCGCTGCGCAAGCGTGCGCACTTCGGAGGCCACCACCGCAAAGCCGCGACCCTGTTCGCCGGCGCGGGCGGCTTCGACCGCCGCGTTGAGCGCGAGGATGTTGGTCTGGAACGCAATGCTGTCGATGACGCCGATGATGTCGACGATCTTCCTGGAGCTATCGTTGATGCCCTTCATCGTGTCCACGACCCTGCCCACGGCCTCTCCGCCGCTGACAGCCACGGTCGATGCACTGAGCGCCAGTTGGTTCGCCTGCCGGGCGTTGTCAGCGTTCTGCTTCACGGTGCCTGAGAGCTGCTCCATGGACGACGCGGTCTCTTCGAGCGCACTAGCCTGCTCTTCCGTGCGCGAACTGAGGTCGCTGTTGCCCTGCGCAATTTGCGCAGAAGCCACCGCCACCCCCTCGGAGTTTTTGCGCACGC
Source organism: Rhizobacter sp. (assembly GCA_021153565.1). GTDB lineage: Bacteria > Pseudomonadota > Gammaproteobacteria > Burkholderiales > Burkholderiaceae_C > Albitalea. Next base: position 1,140 of record JAJKJU010000123.1, on the reverse strand, counting down.
CCGACACCACCTTCGCCAAATTGCCCTTCATCACCGACAGTGCTTCCAGCAACTTGGACACTTCGTCCTGCCCTTCGACGACGATGGGCACCGTGAGGTCGCCATTTGCCACCGCATTCGAGGCCCGCACGGCATGATCGAGCGAACGTGAAATCCCGCGGATCAGGAAGAAGCCGAAGCTCATTGCGAAAAGCAGCCCCGCGACGATAGACGCGACACACACATTGCGGATGAGCGCGTAGCGTTCCATGGACGTGTCATAGGTGCGCTTGCTTTCGTCGAGCTGAAACTGCATCAAAGCCTTGATGCCGTCGGACACAGGGGCATACAACGGTCGCACTACTTCCACGACCAAGCGCCGGGCTTCCTTCACGTCGTTCGCACGCAGGGCCACCAAGGTCGGCTTGAGGCCTTCGACGACGAAAGTCTTTCGGTTCACGGCAAAGGCCTTGGCCAGCTTGTCCTCTTCGGGGGTAAGCGAGGTCGCCATGTACGCATCCCACAGCTTGGTGATCGCGGTGATGTTGGATTCCACTTGCTCGACGGTCTTGCCGATCTCCTCTGGAGTCGGCGTCACCAGTGCAACCGCGATCGCAAGGCGATTGCGCAGCAGCCGCTCCTGAATTTCAGCCACCTGCCCCATGGGCACGGTTCGATGCAGATAGACCGATAGCAGCGCAGCATTGGTTTGCGAGATGCCGAACAGGCCCAGTCCGCCGATCCCCAACAACAGCACCGACAACGCGCCGATCAGAACGATCAAGCGCGTGGAAATTCTCAACTTGTTCACTGATGTCTCCAGAGCTAGACGACTCCCTGCCGATCATTTTTCTGGGGCTGTCAGTATCTCGTCAGTCGAGCGCATGGCTTGCTCAGATGAATGGGGCGAAGGCAGCTCATTTGGATGCTCCTGATAAGGCCGTCGGGTTGCCTTGATGGAGATGGGTGTGATTTTTGGGAGACCCCTCACCCCAACCCTCTCCCCCCGCCGGGGGAGAGGGAGCCGTAATGCATTACTTCGAAGCGGGCCCACAGCGAGCTGGCCTGTATTGCTCCCTCGCCCCTTCGGGGAGAGGGCTGGGGTGAGGGGCCTGGGCCTCTGAGCAAACATGAACTTGTCATGCGTTAGCCCGACTTCTT
>JAJKJU010000122.1 GCA_021153565.1 Rhizobacter sp. | reverse complement strand
GGCGCAATACGGTTCCTCGGCGAACGGCGGGCATCAGTCTGGCAGCGACTACCTGTTTGAACAGAGGCAGCTGGACGGGGTGCGGTGATGCGCCTTGTTTTCGAGCTAAGGACATGGCGGGAATAACCCAGTTCGTTCAATCTGCACCCACCCCGTTCAGGCTGCACCCACCCCGTTCGGGCTGAGGTATCGAAGCCCTCCACTGCGGGATGAGGCTTCGATACCTCAGCCCGAACGGGGCGGTGTGGTGCAGCCCGAACGGGGCGGTGTGTGTGCAGCCCGAACGGGGTGGCGCAATACGGGTCCTCGGCGAACGGTGGACATCAGTCTGGCAGTCGAACAAAGGCAGCTGGACGGGGTGCGGTGACGTCCTTGCTTTCGAGCTCAGGACATGGCCGGGAATAGCCCAAGTTCGTTCAGGCTGCACCCACCCCCGTTCGGGCTGAGGTATCGAAGCCCTCCACCGCGAGATGCGGCTTCCATAGCCTCGACCCGAACGGGGTGTGTGAGTCAACACAATTTGCGCGTCATGTCCTTAGTTGCGTCCAGTGACGATCGTGACGCGACGGTTCTCCGGCGCATCTGGATGCTTCGAGTCGAGCAGTTCGGCCGAGCCTTTGCCCACTGAGGTCAGTCGCTCGGACAAGATGCCGTGGTGGCTGACGAGGTAGTTCACGACGGCCTCGGCGCGCTCTTGCGACAGCACAAAATTGCGCTCGGCCGAACCTCTCGGATCGGCGTGCCCCTCGACCTTGAAGGACAGGCCGGCCAGCTTGTCCGACTGAAGCGCACGGCCCACGACATCGATGGCCATCTTGCTTTCAGCGGGCAGCTCGGCTGAATCGGTCGGAAAGGTGATCAGCAGCGACGCCTTGCCCGGCCCACCATGCGCAGCGCGGTCCATCGGTGCGCGCACTGCCGGCCCGAACCCGCGAAGTGCGCTGTCTACCGGTGCTTGTGGAGCTTCGACGGAGAGCAGTTCGATCACTGCGCGCTCGTTCACTTGTGCGCCCCGCAGAACTTGCTCGCGGGGCTGTGCGATCGAAACGGCGGTGCTCATCAACAAGCATCCCAACCACAGCGATGGACTCGGTCTCATGAGGGCACTCCAGATGGACGACCCCCGATGCAGATCGTCATCCGATGAATCTAGCGCCTGTCGAGTGGGCCGCGAGGTGACTTTGGTCCATTGATTGCGAGTCGCCCATCAGGCGACGATGCATCTGCGCAGCTGTGAACTGCGCGGATGTTCCTCTTCGCAAGTCAAAGGCAGTACCGATGTCACAACCAGAAGGCTCGAATGGCCGCCGCATGGACAGCGGCGGCGGAGCCGTGGAGACGCCGGCGCTGCCATCCCATGACGAGGACGCTACGCAAATAGCGCCCGGCAATCCGTTCACGAGCCCGCCTTCGTCGCGGTCGACAAGCGGTTTCGGCCCGGCCACTCATTCCGTTGCCACATCGCTCGGCCGTTCCAATGCCGCTGCGCCACCAAAGGGCGACGCCAGCCTTCCAGGCGAGCAGGAGCACATCCCCGAAACCCTCCCTGGCCACGTCGAATCCGGCGCCCCCGAAGCCCGCCAAGTCGGCCGCTACCTGATCCGCGAGCGCCTCGGTCGTGGCGGCATGGCGACCGTCTTCAAAGCCCACGACCCCGACATAGGCCGCGACGTCGCAATCAAATTCCTCCACGCCACACTTTGCGAAGACGAGCAATACCGCGGCCGCTTCCTGCGTGAGGCGCGCGCCGCAGGCGGCTTGTCGCACCCGAACATCGTCACTGTTCACGACGTCGGCGAGATCGAGAGGCGGCCCTACATGGCAATGGAGTTGCTCGACGGCGAGCCGCTCTCAGAGATGATGCAGGCCGGCAAGCCGATGCCTTTGCGTGACATGGTGATCATGGGCATCCAGCTCGCCCGCGCTCTCGACTATGCGCATTCCCACCGCATCGTCCATCGCGACATCAAGCCGGGCAATATCGTGCGGCTCAAAGGCACGAACACGATCAAGGTGACCGACTTCGGCATCGCGCACATGGAGTCGTCTGGCGGTGCGGAGCAGCGCACGCGCGTCGGCGATGTGCTCGGAACGCCGCAGTACATGTCGCCTGAGCAAACGCAGGGCGAGAAGCTCGACGGCCGCTCTGACCTGTTCTCCGCCGGCATCATGTTCTACCAAATGCTCACCGGCCAGCGTCCGTTCCAGGGCGACAGCCTCGTCGCGCTGGCTGTGAAGATCGCCAAGGAAGAGCCGACACCGATTGAGAAGCTGAGGCCCGATCTGCCTTCGTCCTTGCGCCGCATCGTCGAGCGCTGCCTTGCCAAGGCGCCGGATCGGCGCTTTCAGACGGGGGCCGAGTTGTCCGATGCGCTGACGCGCGTGCTGGCTGAACTCGACGAAGCAGCGCGCCACAACAAGCGGTCGCGCATCATGCCGCTGCGTGTCAAGTGGGCGGCGACCATGGCATTGATCGTCGCCGTCGTGATGGCGCTGTCAGCCACCTTGATCACGCAACGGCAGTACGGGGCGATGATGAAACAGGTGACCGACTACGGCGCGTCGCTCGCGCGCTTCATCGCAGCGCAGAACGCCGTGGCAGCACTGTCGGAAGACTGGCCGGTCGTCGACGTTGCCGTGCAAGAGATGATGAAGACCGGCGACTTCCACAGCGTCACGGTGATCGATCGCGACGGCATCGTGCGTGCCGCTGGTGACCAGGCCTTGGTAGGCAAGCCGTACCAGCCGCAACGGGCCGAATCGCTCGGCACGCGCGACGGCGGCGTGAGCATGTCGCGTTCTACCTCGCAAGGTGAACGGGTGCTGGGCTTCGATGCGCCCATCACGTTTCAAGGCAAATCGGTTGGACGCGTCGCTCTCGCATTGCCGGAGCGGCCACTGGTACGCGTGGCGCGTTTGTCGATGGGGCTCATGGCCGTGCTTGTGGTCGTGACGGTGCTCGCCGTCGCCATTGCGATGTACTTCGTTGCCAACTGGTTCGCCCGACCGATCAAGGTTGTGAGTGACGCGATGGGCGAGATCGCCAAGGGCCGCTTCGAGCATCGCATCGAAAAGCAGCGCAAGGACGAGTTCGGGCTGTTGTTCTCCGCGTTCGATCGCATGGCGCAGGCATTGCACGAAGCGCGGGCCAGCGGTGGCGCGTCGATGTCCTTGCCGACTCCGACACCGGCTCCCTTGCGCCCGAGCAACGATGCGGCTGCATCGCCGACTGCATCGTCGGCCAAAGCCACGGGCAGCGACGCAGCAGATCCGACAAGCGATCTCGCTGCGAACAAACCGTCAACCTGAGAGGCTGAGAGTATTTCGATCATGCCCGCTCATCACGCCAAAAGGCCCTTGCTCGTCGTTGCAAATGCTCGCCATAGCACGAGCGATGGCTGCGCTTTGCGCCTGGATCAGGCGCCTTTTGACGTGCTGCTCAGGCACGCTCGAAAAACTCTCAGCCTCTGAGGGCTTCCAATGGTTCGCACAATGCAAGCGCCGTGGGGTGCGATACGACTGGTATTGGCAAGCCTGATTGCCGTGGTGGCCGGATGCGGCTCGCCGCCGATCATGTCGCCTCCCTCGTCAACAGCCTCGTCGTCCTCACGTACCGCGACCGGTCAGGTGCTGGGGCAAAGCGATCGGTTCGCCATCTACCAGCCCAACCCGGAGGACACGCTGCGTTCCATCGCCGCAAGATTTCTCGGCAGCGAAGAACGCTATTGGGTGATCGGTGACTTCAACAACATCAGCCGTGTCGAGGCGGGGCAGCCGCTGGTGGTGCCGCTGAAGACCTTGAACCCGACGGGCATCCATGCCGACCAGTACCAGACCGTGCCTATCCTCTGCTATCACCGCTTCGGAAACTCGGGCGGAAAAATGGTGGTGTCGCCGACTCGCTTTGCACAACAGCTGGATTGGCTGGCGCGCAACGACTTCCACGTCATTCCGCTTGCGCAGCTCGTCGGCTACCTCGAAGGCAAGCAATCATTGCCCAAACGATCGGTGGTCATCACCATCGACGATGGGTATGAATCGGTGTACCGGCATGCGCTGCCGTTGCTGCGCCAGCACGGCTTTCCGGCGACGCTCTTCGTCTACACCGACTTTATCGGCGCGGGAGATGCCCTGAGCTGGCCGCAGCTGCAAGAACTCGCCGCCTCCGGCCTGGTGGATGTGCAGGCACATTCGAAGTCGCATCGCAACCTGATCGAGCGCGCCGCAAGCGAAAGTGATGCGCAGTATCGCCAAGACATCGAAGCTGAGGCGCGTGCTCCGCGCGACATCATGGAGCGGCGCCTGCAAGTACGAGTGCGGCACTACGCCTTTCCTTTCGGCGATGCGAACGAGCAGGTGCTGGACGTGCTCAACCGCCAGCAGTATCAGCTTGCAGTGACGGTCAATCCGGGCGGAAATGCATTCTTCGCCCAGCCCTTGATGCTGCGCAGGACGATGATCTACGGCGATCACGACCTGGAAGCCTTCAAGTCCAGGCTGCAGATCAGCCGGACGATGAGGGCGCCATGATGCCGACGCTGCGAGTCCAAATCCACATGGCGCTGACGGGTCGTCTCGCCGCTGCTTCGCTCGCGATTGCGTTGGCGGCGTGCGGCACCGTGCCGATGACGTCGACAGGGCCCGACGACGATGGGGCAGGGGCCGTGTCACGAGGATCGGTCACGCGCGCGAACTTCGAGAAAAGGCTGCGCGAGCGGGCGCTGAGCCAAGGCCGTCGTGGTCGACTCGCAGAGGCGGCAACCTCCTGGGAAATTCTTACCGTGCTGCGGCCCGAAACGCACGAGTACCGCGACCGCCTGGAAGAGACACGGCGCCAGATCGACACTGCCATCGCGGACCGCCTGCAGCGCGGCGCGCAGGCGCTCAAGCGCGGCGAGTCCGATGCTGCCGCGGCGCAGTACCTTGCGGCCTTGGCGCTGCAGCCGGACAACGATGAGGCCGCGCAGGCGCTGCGCAACATCGAGCGCGACCGAAACAAGCGCAGCTTTCTCGGCAAGCCTTCGCGCGTCACGCTGACGCGTCGCGCCATCAACGACTCGCAGATGGCGGCCTCGAGCACTCCACGGACCCCTCTGGATCGCAACGAACTCGAACACGCTGCCATGCTGGGCATGCAAGGCGAGCTGGACGACGCTATTGCCTTGCTCGAGCGATACCTGGCCGTTGACACACAAGACGCCGCGGCCTGCCATCTGCTGGCCGACATGTACTACCAGAAGGCGGAAAAGCAATTGCCGAGCGACAAACCGGGTGCCATCAGCGCGCTCGCGAAGAGTCTGTGCCTGGATGCGTCGAATACGCGCGCCGCTACGCGGCTCAAGGAGCTGAAGAACGGCAGTGAGGCCGTGGTGGCCATGGTGCTGGCGCGCGAGAGCTGCGAGTCGGCTCGTTGAAGCCTGGTGCAGTGTTCGCGCTATGCGGAACTTAATAAGACCAACGGATTTGGCCGCCTGACTAGGCGCAAACCGCAGCGATGCCCGTCGTATCGCGAGGAGTTGCAACGACGTCACGGGGCCAAAGACGCGGTCTAATGTTCCGCATACGTGAAACACTGCACCAGCGGCAGCCGCAGGGGCCTGGCCCAGCTACCTACAACCTCTTGACTTTTTCTTTCAAGCCCAGCGCGCGTTGCCGCTCGAGTTTTGCGGAGTCGTTGCTGGGGTCGACGAGCAGTACGCGTTCCCACCAGCGGATGGAGCCATCGAGGTCCTGCTTGGCAAAGGCAGTGCGCGCGCTCATCGTGTAGCTGAACACGAGCTGCTTGCGCATCTGATTGGCCTTGGCGTCGGCGCCGGGCTGGTCGAGGCCTGCGGCCCTTCGGTATTCGTCATACGCGCGCTCGATGTTGCCGCCGCGCTCTGCCGCTTCAGCGCTGCGCATCGCGCGCTCTCCAGGCGATGGCTCGGGTGGAGCGGGCGGAGGCAGTGCCGCCACCACCACCGGTGGCGGCGAAGGCGCCTCGACGCGGACAGGCTCGCGCACCACTGACGGCGGCGGCGCCTTGCCCGGAATGCGCAGAGTCTGCCCGCCCGACACTTGCCTGGGCACGGCAATACCGTTGTAGCGCGCAAGAATGTAGAAGGAGTAGATGTCGCCCAGAAATCGCTGGGCAATGCTGGACATGCTGTCGTTGGGCCGCACGGTGTAGCTGAACGATTCGCGGCCCAGGGTGGCGACAGGGTCGACGGTGATCTGGCGCATCAAGTGCAGCGCCAGCTTGTTGGCCGGGTCGGCCGTCAGCGCGCGCTGCAACTCGGCCTTGGCTTGTTCTTCATGACCCAATTCGAGCAGGTTCGCAGCACCCATCGCGATCTTCGTTGCCTGCTGTTGCGTGACCACGGATCCGGGTGTTGCGGCGCCGGGCGGGCGTGGCGGCTCGGGCTCATTCGACGTGGTCTGAGACGGTGGGGCTGGGCCGTGAGGTCCGGGCGAATTGGGAAACTGCGCGCATGCCGCCAGCATGCTGACTGAGGCGAACAACAGGGCGACTCGGTGGTTCGTCATGGCAGTGTTGGACATTCCCTTGAGACAACCCTTCGCAACCGGCACGCTCTCTCAGCCTCTGCACATGGTCGACATTCGCGAGTGTCTCTCAGCCGGGGCTGGAATTTGGGTGACTTTCGGCCCTTGCAATGAGCGTGCTCCTCGATGCAGCATCTGCCGGAATGCAGCTTGATCGGACAGGCTTCGGCCGATCACCCTGGAACGACCACCGATCCCCGTGGTCGTGCAACAGCACGCCGAAGAAAGCGCCATTCGTTCAGTTGATGAAGGTGCTGCCCCTGGCCTGCCTGGCTGGCGCCTGCACATGCAACTCACGTCCCCAGCAGCCATCCTCGAACGCGACCGATGAGTTGGTGGGCGCCGCCATCAACGCGGCAATTCGTCGGGCAATGAGCCTGCCGGCAGTCGTTCGTGCTGAGGCCGCAGCACGTCCTACCGGACGCGGTGCTCCAGCGAGGGCTGACTCGCCGCCTCGATGTGCTCGCACGCCGGCGCCGTTCTGCGCTCGTTCACACGCAAACCCGGGTGCGGCGGACCAAGCAATGATTCACAATGTCGCAAAACGCTAGCGCTTTTCACACAGGAGTCCTCTTGCCAGTCACCAAAACCGAAGTCGTCAGCGTTCGCGTCCCGCCGGACGTGAAAGCCGCCTTGGTTGCGGCGGCCGAGGGTGAGCGCCGGAGCCTGGCCACCATGGTTGAGGTCATGGTGCTGGACTACTGCAAAACGCACGGCATCAACGCGGCAGCGGCCCCAGTCAGCAAGCCAACCAGGTCGAAGAAAAAGACGACGACCTAGCCAGCCTGAACAGGGAGCCGCGTCGATGAACAGAAAACCCAGACACGACGACGGAATGAATCAGGACCTCAAGAGAACCCTCTGGGCCGCGGCCGACAAGCTGCGCTCCAGCATGGATGCGGCCGAATACAAGCACATCGTGCTCGGCCTCATCTTCCTCAAGTACATCTCCGACGCCTTCGACGAGCGCCGCGAGTCGCTGCTGGATGCTTTCGAGGACGAGGCCAACGAGCTCTACCTGCCCGAGGCCGAAGACCGCGCCGTGGCCTCCGAAGAGCGCGACTACTACACGATGGCCAACGTCTTCTGGGTGCCGGGCCAGGCGCGCTGGGAGACCGTCCGCGCCAACGCCAAGCAAGCCGACATCGGCACCCGCATCGACCTGGCGCTCGATGCCATCGAAGCCGACAACCCGCGCTTGAAGGGCATCTTGGACAAGCGCTTCGGCCGCGCGCAGCTGGAACCTGGCAAGCTGGGTGAGCTCATCGACCTCATCTCCACCATCGGCTTCGGCGGCGGCTCCAAGGCGCAGGACCTGCTGGGCGAGGTTTACGAATACTTCCTCGGCCAGTTCGCCAACGCCGAGGGCAAGAAGGGCGGTCAGTTCTACACCCCGGCCTCGGTCGTGAAGGTGCTGGTGGAAGTGCTGGCGCCGCACAAGGGTAAGGTCTACGACCCTTGCTGCGGTTCGGGCGGCATGTTCGTGCAGAGCGAGAAGTTCATCGAAAGCCATGGCGGCAAGTTCGGCGACATCTCCATCTACGGCCAGGAAGCCAACCCCACCACCTGGCGCCTGGTGGCCATGAACCTGGCCATCCGCGGCATGGACTTCAACCTCGGCAAGGAGCCGGCCGACACTTTCCACCGCGACCAGCACCCCGACCTGCGTGCCGACTACGTGCTGGCCAACCCGCCCTTCAACATCAGCGACTGGGGTGGATGACCGCCGCTGGGTGCACGGCACGCCGCCGGCCGGCAACGCCAACTACGGCTGGCTGCAGCACATCCTGCACCACCTGAGCCCTCGGGGGCAGGCCGGCGTGGTGTTGGCCAACGGTTCAATGTCGTCGAATCAGAGCAATGAAGGCGTCATCCGCAAGGCGATGGTCGAGGCCGATGTGGTCGAGGCGATGGTGGCCCTGCCGCCGCAGCTCTTCTTCAACACCCAAATTTCGGCCTGCCTGTGGTTCTTAGCGAAGGACAAGCGGAAGGGGGGTCGTGACCGTAGCGGCGAGGTTTTGTTCATCGACGCGCGGAAGCTAGGCCGCATGGAATCGCGGGTGAACCGGGTGTTTGATGACGAGGACGTCGCCCGCGTCGCTGCTACCGTGCACCGCTGGCGGCAGGATGGCGAGGACTGCTCTGGCGATGCCTTTGCCGACGTGCCAGGATTCTGCCGAGCGGTGAAATTGGCCGAGATTGCCGAGCACGGTTACGTGTTGACGCCGGGGCGCTACGTCGGCGCAGAGGAAGTGGGCGATGGCGACGAAGCCTTCAACGAAAAAATGGAGCGGCTGACAGCGTTGCTGTCCGAGCAAATGACCAAGGGTGCCCAACTCGATGCGGCGATTCGGGAGAAGCTTGGGGGCCTTGGCTATGCAATCTGACTGGCAAGAATGCACCCTCGGGGACGCAGTCACGTTGAAGCGTGGATATGACCTTCCTGCAAAGGAACGGCGTGCCGGCATCGTGCCCATCATCTCCTCTTCTGGATTTAGCGATACGCATGCGGAGGCCAAAGTGAAAGGCCCCGGCGTAGTCACCGGCCGGTATGGAACGATTGGTTCGGTGTTCTTCGTCGAGCAAGACTTCTGGCCGCTCAATACGGCGCTGTACGTCCAAGATTTCAAGGGAAATGACCCAAGGTTTGTTTCGTATCTCTTACGCACGGTCAACTTCCATCAGTTCAGCGACAAAGCGGCGGTCCCAGGCGTTAATCGGAACCACCTTCACACGGCTCTAGTGCGCCTTCCATGTGTCGAAGAGCAGCGGCAGATTGCGGCAATGTTGAAGTCACTCGACATTCGTATCGACCTTCTGCGCCAAACCAACGTCACCCTCGCGTCCATCGCCCAAGCCCTTTTCAAGAGCTGGTTCATCGACTTTGACCCGGTGCGCGCCAAGGCCGAAGTTCGTGAGCCGGAGGGCATGGATGCGGCCTTGGCGGCGCTGTTTCCGGCCGAGTTCGAGGAATCGGCGTTGGGGTCGATTCCGAAAGGGTGGACGCGTTCGAACTTGGGCGCAGTCTGCGCGGCTGCCAAAGGGTCGATTCAGACCGGCCCCTTTGGCAGCCAGTTGCACGCGAGCGATTACGTCGAAGAGGGCATACCCGTCGTGATGCCACAAGACATGCAAGACCGTCGTGTGTCTGAAGCTCGAATCGCTCGCGTTCCGCAAGCCGACGCAGACCGCCTTGCAAGGCACAAACTGGCAGTGGGCGATATCGTGTTCAGTCGCCGGGGCGATGTTGGCCGGCATGCCACTGTCTCTAAACGTGAGGTTGGATGGCTCTGCGGCACCGGGTGCCTGCTCGTGCGCCCCGGCACTCAGGCCAAGTCGCCCGCCTACCTCTCGCAGGCGCTTGCCCATCCAACCGCCCTTGAATGGCTGCAGCGCCATGCGGTTGGCGCAACCATGCCCAACCTGAACACAGGCATCCTGGAAGCGCTGCCACTGCTGAGCCCGTCCGACGAAGTGCTGCACGCCTTTGAGCAAATTGTCGGACCGCTGGAAAGCAGAATCACACTCAACCACGCACATGCAGGCTCGTTAAGTGCCGTACGGGACGAATTGCTGCCCCGCCTCATCTCAGGCAAGCTCCGCCTGCCCGATGCCCAGGAACAGGTCGCGGAGGTCATCGCCTGAGGCGGTGAGCGGCCATGCGAGTGTCGGAGTACACGCTTGAATTCCTCGGAAACTTGGTCGCCGGAGACCTCGACGGCGCGCCGTATCGCAGCGGACCGCAGCTCGTGAACTTCTTCAACCAGTTTGGCGCTCGCGAGGTCTACCCGGCCGGCGGCGGCTTCCCCACGCGACGCATGTACGCCCGAGACAAGCTTCGAGAACTCAATGGGCATGCGTCGCTGAAGCAGGCCATCGTTGCGGCGATGGACCCACGGGCCTTTCTGAAGGCGAACATGGAAGCCGCCCCGGTCATCCAGAAGCTGAATGAACACCTCAAGTTCGACGGCTTCGAACTGGTTCTGGACGGCCTCACCTACAAGGTGCGCGAGTTCGGCGCAGGAAGTGTCAAGCTCACGGCGCCGGCCAAGGTGTCGCACGAACTGACTCAATTGGCCATCGATGACAACATCCGCAAGTGCGAGGACAAGCTTGCCGATGGCGACTACTCAGGCGCCATCACCAACGCGCGCTCGCTGGTCGAGAGCGTGCTCATCGGCATCGAGAAGGATGCCGATGCGGCGGCGCCGGACTACGACGGAAATCTGCAGAGTCTCTACAAGCGTGTGCAGAAACTGCTGAATTTAGAGCCCGACCGTAAGGACATATCCGATTCCCTGCGGCAGATTCTGTCCGGGCTGGTCAGCGTCGTTGGCGGTTTGGCTGCGGTACGCAACAAGATGGGCGATGCCCACGCGACGTCCTATCGGCCGAGTCGTCATCATGCGAAGTTGGCCGTGTACACCGCAGTGACGCTCGCGGACTTTCTGTTCGAGACCAAGAACTATCAGCACAGTCGTAAGACCGTTGGGTCCGCCGGCAGTGGGGAGGCGCCGTGAGCGTAGTCACTGAAGACCATGTTGAACAGGCAGCCCTGCAGTGGCTTTCCGGTTTGGGTTGGGAGGTTGCTCATGGCCCGGATGTTTCCCCACCCGACTCGAAGACCGCGGGCAGCGACCGCGACACCTACCGCCAGGTGGTGCTCAAACACCGGCTGTGCGACGCCATTCGGTGTCTGAATCCGCACATTCCGCCGGGCGCCCAGGATGAAGCTGCGCGCATGGTGCTCAACCCGAATGTCCCTGGCCAGTTGCAGGCCAACCGGCAGATACACCGCTGGATGGCTGAAGGCGTGCCGGTGGAGTACCAGAAGGCTGGTGAGACGCGCGGCGACCGGGTGCGCCTGGTGGACTGGTCGAACGTGGCCGGCAACGACTGGCTGGCCCTGAACCAATTCAGCGTGCAAGGCCCGAAGAAGAACCGCCGGCCGGACGTGGTGTTGTTCCTCAACGGCCTGCCCGTGGTCGTGCTGGAGCTTAAGAACCCAGGCGACGAGAACGCCGACATCTGGTCAGCCTTCAACCAACTGCAGGCCTACAAGGAAGACATTCCGGACCTGTTCGTGCCAAACGGTGTGTTGGTCATCAGCGATGGCATCGAGGCCCGCGTGGGCTCGCTCACCGCCGACAAAGAGCGCTTCATGGCCTGGCGCACCATCGACGGCGTCACCGTGGACCCGCTGGGTGGCATGCGCGAGTTGGAGACCCTGGTGTATGGCCTATTTCAGCGCGAGCTGCTGCTGGACTACCTGCGGCACTTCATCCTGTTCGAGGACGAGGGGCAACTGGTCAAGAAAGTGGCCGGCTACCACCAGTTCCATGCGGTGCGTGCCGTGGTGGCCAGCGTGCTGCAGGCCTCGGCGCCCGGCGGCGACCCGGCCAAGAAGGGCAAAGGCGGCGTGGTGTGGCACACCCAGGGGGCAGGCAAGAGCATCGAGATGACCTGCCTGGGCGGCAAGCTGATGCAGCACCCAATGATGGGCAACCCGACCCTGGTAGTGGTGACCGACCGCAACGACCTGGACAACCAGCTCTTCGGTGTGTTCGCCGGTGCGTCCGAGCTGCTGCGCGAGACGCCGGTGCAGGCCGACACGCGACCCAAGCTGCGCGAGCTGCTGACCAACCGGCCCTCGGGCGGCATCATCTTCACCACCATCCAGAAGTTCACGCCGGGCGAGGACGAGGATGTGTTCCCCGTGCTCTCGGACCGTTGCAACATCGTCGTCATCTGCGACGAGGCACACCGCAGCCAGTACGGCTTTCAAGCCAGCATGCCCAAGCTGCAGAAGCAGTTGAAAGACGCGCGCCAGGCCTCGGCCGCCAACGAGCCGATGGTGCTGCAAGCAGCCGAGCCAGCCGCCGAGTACAAGCTGCTGCGCAACGTGCGCTACGGCTATGCCCAGCATCTGCGCGACGGCCTGCCCAACGCCACTTTTGTGGCCTTCACCGGCACGCCGGTGTCACTGGAAGATCGGGACACGCGCGCGGTGTTTGGCGACTACGTCCACATCTACGACGTGGAACAGGCCGTGAAGGACGGCGCCACGGTGCCCATCTACTACGAGAGCCGCCTGGCCCGCCTGGAGCTCAAAGACGCCGAAACGCCCGAGCTGGACGACGAGGTCGATGAGCTGACCGAGGACGAAGAAGACGATACCGCCAAGGCCGCGCAGCTACGCCGCTGGGCCGCGCTGGAAAAACTGGTGGGCGCGCCGCCGCGCATCCAGAAGGTGGCGGCCGACTTGGTGGAGCACTTCGAGAACCGCTTGGCTAGCCTGGACGGCAAGGGCATGGTGGTGACCATGAGCCGCGAAATCTGCGTCCACCTCTACGACGCCATCGTCGCGCTGCGACCGAGCTTGCATGACCCGGACCCCGAGAAGGGTGCCATCAAAGTCATCATGACCGGCTCGGCCTCGGACAAGGCGCTGCTCAAGCCTCACATCTACAGTAAGGACGTCAAGAAGCGCCTGGAGCGCCGCTACAAGGACCCGTCCGACACGTTCAAGCTGGTCATCGTGCGCGACATGTGGCTGACAGGCTTCGACGCCCCGTGCATGCACACCATGTACGTGGACAAGCCGATGAAGGGCCACAACCTGATGCAAGCCATCGCCCGGGTGAACCGCGTGTTCAAGGACAAGCCCGGTGGCTTGGTGGTCGACTACATCGGCATCGCCAACGAGCTGAAGGCCGCACTGAAGGATTACACCCAGGCCAAGGGCAAGGGCTGTCCCACCATTGCCGCCGAGGATGCGCTGGCCGTGCTGCTGGAGAAGATGGACGTGCTGCACGACATGCTGCACGGCTTCGACTACACGGCGTTCCGCGCCCAGGCCTGGCAGTTGCTGCCCGGCGTGGCCAATCACATCCTGGGGCTGGATGACGGCAAGAAGCGCTTCGCCGACACGGTGTTGTCGGCGAGCAAGGCCTTCGCCTTGTGTTGCACGCTGGACGGCGCGCTGACCCATCGCGATGAGCTGGCCTTCCTGCAGGCCGTGAAGGCCGCGCTGACCAAGTTCGGCAGCTCGGGCAAAAAGCTCAGCGACGAGCAGAAGGAACACGCGCTGCGCCAAATCATGAGCAAGGCCGTGGTCAGCGCCGAGGTCATCGACATCTTCAAAGCCGTAGGCCTGAACCGTCCCGACATCGGCATCCTGTCCGAGGAATTTCTCGAAGACGTGCGCCACATGAAAGAACGCAACCTGGCGGTCGAGTTGTTGGAGCGCCTGCTGAAAGACGACATCAAATCGCGCTTCAAGACCAACGTGGTGCAGCAAGCCAAGTTCTCCGAGCTGCTGCAGCTCAGCCTGCAGCGCTACCGTAATCGCGCCATCGAGACCGCGCAGGTCATTGAAGAACTTATCGAGATGGCCAAGAAGTTCCACGAGGCCGCCATGCAGGGCGAGCGGCTCGGCCTGAACGGCGACGAGATGGCCTTCTACGACGCGCTGGCGACGAACGAAGCGGCGGTGCGGGAGCTGGGCGACGAGACGTTGAAGAAGATTGCAGTGGAACTGACCATGAAGCTGCGAGCCTCGGTGACGGTGGACTGGTCAGTTCGCGAAACGGTGCGTGCTCGGCTGCGGGTGATGGTGAAGACCCTGCTCAAGCGCTACAAGTACCCGCCGGACCGGCAGGACGAGGCGACGGAGACGGTATTGAAGCAGGCGGAGTCGTTGTCGACAGACTGGGCGGCCTCGTGACGTTGCAGTTGGTTGTTGCCCTGCCGGGCGGATTTTTGGGAGGAGGGCAAATGGAACGGAAAAATAAAGAACCTTTGCCACTTGGGTTGCCGGAACAGGTCGATGGACTTGCGACGGCGCCCTCGGACCGAGGAGACGAAACCCAGGAGCGATTTCGTTATCAATGGGCCATCGGCGTGTGGCTACTCGCGCAGAGTCTGAGTGGGAAACGAGCAGTACGTGCTCTATGGTGCGAGCATCATGACGATTATCTTTTGGAACTGCTGACTGGCCGCTACATCGCGGTCCAGGTCAAGACTGACAGCCGGGAGAACGCGCACTGGCGCTGGAGCGACGATGCCTTGGTCGACTCTGTCTCCCGGTTCTGCGCGTTCGAGAAGATGCACGGAGCTGCCATCGACGGTTACGAGTTCATCTCGAACGCCGCACCCTATGTGCCGGCGGCAACGACGAAAAGGCATGACTCGCTTGCGGCGAGCCCTGACCGACTCATTCAGTGCTGCTCCTTGGCTTCAACTCATTCTGAGCTGGAAGAGCCGTACAGAGGGGCCTTTTCCGGGCTTGTCGGCAAGACCGACGGCGATGCGACGGTGCTCTTCCAGGTGCTACGCAAGCTCAGGTTTGCGCAGGGGCCGGTCCTTCGCGGTTATGACGACACCTTGGCCGCGTCGATTGTCCCGAAGCTGCCTGGCTGCGCGGGGCTAACAACGGTTTCGTGCTGCCGTCTGAGGGACGAGTTGATAGGGCTTGTCCAAGGCGCTTGCAGATTGCGCCTCGACGGGATAGACGGTGCCGTCGCGTATCTCGCTACCAACGGTCGACCCGACGCCGCGATTCGAGGCAAATGCATCACCCCAGAGTCAGCAGCTGAGTTGATGGCCCGCGTTCGACAGCCAACCTTCCGGTTTGTCGACAGTGGAGCGGGCATAGACATCGGTGCCACGGTTGGCCGAGCTGAAGTGCTCAACCGAAAAATGCGCAATGCCTACCTCGGTAGTCAGTTTGAGCCATTGCGGATGCGCATGGACTCGGCTGACCAGCGTTTGATGGAACGGGCCCTGATGGAGCCCGATGGCTTTGATGCCATCGCGAATCAACTCGTCAGCACCGTGCTGGTCGAGTGCAAGGACGTCGAGGCGATGGCCTTTGACCATGCCGATGAGAAGACGCGTGGCCTCGCGATTTACAAGCAAATCCTGCAGCGAATGGACAGCATTGCGAAGGAGGAGCCAGAGCGCGTTTGTCGCGAGCCAAAAGACACCCTGATGGGCATCGCCGGCATGCTTTCGGGCGAGTGCAAGTTCGCATGGGGAACCCCGCTGGAAGAGGAGACCCAAGATGGCACTTGAACTTGCTCGCGCGCTCGCAGCAACCGAGCGGGATGACAACTTGCACATGGCAAGGCTGCTGCTGCTGATGGCCGCACACAGTGGCGACAAAGGCCGGCCTGTCGAGGGGCTGACAAAGCTTGCAAAGCTGGACTTTCTGCTGCGCTACCCCAACTGCCTTGAGCGTGCATTGACGGCGGCCGGCAAGGACCCGGGCAAGGCGGAGGTGGCCGAGTTTGAGCGAACGACCATCGAAAGCAAGATGGTTCGGTTCCGGTACGGCCCTTGGGACCACCGATATCGCCGATGGGTCGCCCTGATGGCGGCCCGAGGGCTCGTGGCCGTAGATGTCAAAGGCAAGACGGTTCAACTCTGGCCTACGCCGGAGGGGCAATCCATGGCTACAGCACTCGCGGACCAAGAGCCGCTCGAGGGTCTCGCCTTCCGGGCGAAGCTCGTAGCGAAGAGCTTTGGAAATCGCAGCGGGACGGACCTTAAGAACTTTATGTACGCCACGTTCCCCGAATTGACCGATATGAAGTGGGGGGAGGAAATCGCCATATGAGACTAGCGCTAAAGAAGCTCCATCTGTCGCTTCACAGGTCGATTGAACGAATCGACTTGCCGGGCGTCATCTATTTTTTCGGCCCCATCGGGTCTGGTAAATCCAGCATCGGGCGGCTCATCGACTTTTGCCTTGGTGGCACCTATGCCTGGACACCGGCCTTGCAGGCGGAAATGGTCTCGGCGGCGTTGGAGATGTCCATCAACGACGTCCCCGTGACGTTGCATCGTGACAGGGACTCGAATCAGGTCATGGCGGCCTGGCAGGAGGGCGATGAGACTCTGCAAGTGCTCATCCCTGCAAGAACGGGCACCAACGAAGTTCTGCCCAATTCGGGCGTCGTGGTGTTGTCCGACCTGCTTTTCTTTCTTGCGAACGAGGAACCGCCATACGTACGTCGGCGTAAGGGAACGCCCGACGAGCGACTCGAACGCTTGAGCTTCCGAGACCTGTTTCGATTTTGCTATCTCGACCAGGAGGGGATGGACAACGTCTTCTTCCGGCTGGACTCAGACAACTACCCAATCCGTGCCAAGAGCGTCGACGCTTTGCGATACGTCCTCGGCTATCGCACGGAACAAGTTGCTGAGCTGGAATCGCGGCTTCAGGAAGTCCGTGAGCAGCGCTTGGGGCTGTTGTCTGGCGCTCAGGCGCTTGCAAAGGCGCTGATGGATGCGGGCCTGGACGATATCAACGCCTATGACACCAAGATTGAATCGACCAAGGCTGAAATCGACCATGCGCGCGCGGCCGCACAGGCAGCGAGGCAGCAACGTTCGCCAGCGCCGCATGCTGCGGAGGAACTGCGAGACCACGCGCGACGCCTTGCCCAGGAACAGATTGCGCTTGAGCAGGCATCTTCGGACATCGACCTCCGCATCGGGGAGCTTGAACGTCATACAAACGAGCTGCAGATGCTTTCGGTTCGCTTCCAGCGAACTGCATCCGCGCGGATGGTTCTCGGGGGCGTAGATTTTTCGTCGTGCCCTCGATGCACCCAAACCCTCCCCGGCCGAGAAGCTGGACTCTGCGTGGTTTGCGGACAGCCTGAGCACATCACCGATGCAGGGGGCGCTCTTGGCGAATCAGTGGTCAACGAGGACCTGCGGGCTCGTCAGGCAGAGCTGAAGGAGACCTTGGTTCGCATGCGTGCTCAGAAGCGGGCCGTTCAGCTTCGCGCCGGCGAGATAGCAGCGGAGCGAAACGCAGCGGACCGCTCGCTGGAGGTCAGGCTGAAGGAGTACGACTCGGCATTCCTCTCTCAGGCGTTGCAGCACGAGCGCGCTGTAGCGACCTTAGAGCAGCGGCTTGATGCGATGATGAAATACCGAAAGCTGCCGGACGTGCTCCAAGAGCAACAGGCGCAGGCGGAGGCGTTGAAGATTGACGAAGCCGAGCTGCGGGCCAAGCTCGAGGCTGCCAAGAAGTCAGCTTTCAACGACCGAAAGAATGTTGACCTACTTGGCGAGCTTTTCCTCGACTGCCTGGTGCGAGCCAAGTTTCCAGACGTCAGAGCTAACTATCGCGTGGAGATTGACCCCGCGACCTTCTATCCCCGCATTCCTCTCGGGGTGAACGAAGCCCTTGTGGTGCTTTCCTTCGACAACGCTGGCAGCGGCGGAATGAAAGCGCTGTTTAAGACCTGCTACGCGCTGGCCTTGCACCGGGTCTGCGCGCGAACTGGTGACGCTAAGTTGCCGCCCGTGCTCATCATTGACACACCGACCAAGAACGTCAGCTCGGTCGAAAACCCGGAGGTGATTGCGGCGTTCTTCCGATTGGTCTACGAGCTCGCTGCAGGGGAGTTGGTTGAGACGCAATTCGTCATCATCGACAACGAATTCAATGCCGTGCCTGAAGGCATTGACCTGCCGATAAGCAGTCGGCACCTTGTCAACGGCGACCCGAACAATCCGCCGCTCATTCCCTATCTGGTGGGGGATTTTTCATAGCGACGGGCTTCGCTCTGCGCGAAGGTGCGTTTCGCGAACAGGCTACCTGCCTGTTGCTGCTCGTTACCGAATTCCATCGCGGCCGCGAACTCGTGCGGCGCATCGCGCAGTCCACGATGCTTGGTGCGGGGCTCAAGCGGCATGTGATTCGCGCTTGCGGCCTGCTGGGCGACACGCAGTTCATTTCGTGCGGGCACGCTCGAAAAACTCTCAGCCTCTCACGCCATGCACATGGTCGACATTCGGGATGTGTCTCTCAGGCGAGACTGGAATGTGAGTGACTTTCGGCCCTTGCAATGAGCGTGCTCCTCGATGCAGCATCTGCCGGAATGCAGTTTGATCGGACAGGCTTCGGCCGATGACACACACCCTGGAACGACCACCGATCCCCGTGGTCGTGCAACAGCACGCCGAAGAAAGCGCCATGCTTCGACATGTGCGATCCGTACTCGTGCGGGCGCCGCATGTGCGGCTGCGGCATTTGCAGCGCTTGGACGAGCGCATCGCGGCACATCTTGACGGCTTGGCGGTTGCAGGCCCTTATGGCCGGGCCATTTGCACCGCGGCGCTCGAGCGACCCGGCGCCGGCGAAGTGTTTGCGTCGGCTGTGCGTGCGATCGATGAACGCGACGCCGCCGTCCTGGATCGGTTGATCGCTCTCAGCGCCGCGCTGCCTGAGGCGAAGCGCGGCCTGTTGTCAGCCTTCGGTTGGGTCTCGGCGCCGCTACTGCAAGGGCTCGTGCGCCCGATGCTCGAGTCGCCTGATGCGATTCGCCGCGAACTTGGCATCGCCGCTTGCCGGCTGCATGGTGTCGATCCTGGAATGCCCCTGCTGTCGGCGCTGGGAGACGATGCCACCGCCTTGCGAGGGGCGGCCTTGCGTGCAGGCGGCGAACTCGGACGTGTCGATGTCATCGGGGAGGCGCTCGGTGCCCTGGCCGATTCCGCGGAAGAGGTCGCCTTTCGTGCCGCAGCAGCGGCCTGCCTGCTCGGCGATCGCGGCGAGGCAGTGATCGCGCTGGAGGCCGCTGCTCTGCGCGAAGGTGCGTTTCGCGAACAGGCAAGCTGCCTGTTGCTGCTCGTTACCGAATTCCATCGCGGCCGCGAAATCGTGCAGCGCATCGCGCAGTCCACGACGCGGGGTGCGGGGCTCAAGCGGCACGTGATTCGCGCTTGCGGCCTGTTGGGCGACACACAGTTCATTCCGTGGCTCATCGAACTCATGAGCGACGATTTGCTGGCGCGCATCGCGGGCGAATCGTTCTCACTGATCACCGGTGCCGATCTCGCCGCACTCGACCTGGAACGTAAGCCGCCGCAAGGCGTGCAAACGGGGCCCAACGACGATCCCGATGACGATAACGTGGCGCTTGACGATGACGAGAGCCTGCCATGGCCTGATCAGGCCCGCGTGCAAGGCTGGTGGCAAGTGCATGCGCCACAGATGCCGGAGCAAGCGCGCTGTTTCATGGGTGGGCCGCCGACTGCTGAGCATTGCAAGCAGGTACTGCGCGAAGGTACTCAGCGCCAGCGTTTCGTCGCCGCACAGCAACTGTGTCTGCAGCTTCCCGGCGCGCCCTTGTTTCCGGTATGCGCCCCATCGTGGCGCCAGCAACGACGCCTGGCGTGAAACCATTCAAGGAGCAGAGGATTTGGCCCGAAACTTATTCCGGGCCAAATCCAGAGTGACTTTCGTTCATTGATGGGATGCGCATCGAGGATGACGATGCGCTCATTCATCGGTAGCACGACGTCACGAGGGACGAACTCACCATGACCTTGACCTTGCGCGCCGTGTCGCTCAACGATCTGCCGCTGACGCAGCCGATCACTGCTCAGTTCGACTTCCGCGGCACGATTGGCCGGGCAGACGACAACACCATGGCGCTGCCCGACCCGGTTCGGCACATTTCCCGCAAGCAGGCGGAGATCATCGCCGGCCGCTCGGGTTATGTGATCAAGAACGTCGGCAGTGCCAACCCCATCCTCGTGCGCAACCAGCCGCTAGGGCAGGGTGAGTCTGCGCCACTGATGCACAGTGATCAGGTGCGCATCGGCGGATACCTGCTGGAAGTGATCGATGAGTCAGCGCGTGAGGGCGACGCGACAACGATCGCGCATTGTCGGGCCCTGTCCCATGTGAAGAGCGACCTTCTTGCCCTGGCCGCCGTGGCACCGATGCCGCTCGGCGACCTGGGGTCGCCCTTGTCGCATAGCAATCCGTTTGCAAATCTGCTGGGTGAAGCTGCATCGCCAGCGCCCAAGCTGCAAAGAGAGTCATCGCTGTCGAGCGTGGGTTCGGCCCCGTCGCGGCTGCCGGATGACTTCGATCCCTTTGCAGTGCCGGCTGCGACAGCGACAGCGCCTGTGCAATCACCACCGCGAAGTGGGTCAGGCCTTTTTGATGATCTGATCCCGAGCGCCGCGCCGCCATCGATCGACGAGATCTTCGGCTTGAAGTCCGGCAGATCGCATGATCCTCTGGCCGAGTTCATGGGCAGTACCACGCCAGCACACGGTGGGCGTGATGCCGGTGGGGGGGCGCCCTTGTCCACCGATCCGCTGGCTTTGTTCGGCGCTGCGAAGAACAAGTCGCCTGCGCCGCTTCCTGCGCAGACCTCGCCTGATCACGCGCCTGAGTTGCAAGCTGCGTTCATCCCTCCAAAGCCCGTGGCTGTGCAGAGTCAGCCAGCGGTCGAGTCGATGCCGGAACCAGAGCCGGCAGCGGTTCCTGCGCAGCCCGATCCGGAGTCGCAAGCGCCTGCGCCGCTTGACGAGGGAGCAGCTCAAGCCGCCGAAGCATGGAATGGTGACGCCGCATCGATGTGGGCGGCTTTCTGCGAAGGTGCGGGCATCAAGCTGAATCCACCCCAAGGCCCCAACCCCGAACTGATGCGCGCCGCCGGCATGCTTCTGCGCTCTGCCGCAGAAGGCGCCTTGCAGTTGATGGCAGTGCGTTCGGCCACGCGGAATGAATTGCATGCGCAGGTCACGGTCATTCGCCCACGCAACAACAACCCGCTGAAGTTCTCGCCGGACGCCCAATCTGCGCTTGAGCAAATGCTGCAACCGCCTTTGCGTGGCTTTATGCCCGGCCCGGCAGCGATGACCGATGCGATGAACGACCTTGTGGGCCATGCCATAGGGACCATGGCCGGCACGCGCGCCGCGCTGGAAGGCGTGCTCAACCGCTTTGCACCGGGGGAGCTCGAAGCGAAACTGGCCGGCAAGTCGGTCCTCGACAGCGTGCTGCCGATGAACCGCAAGGCCAGGCTGTGGGATCTGTACCTGCAGCACCACGGGGCCATTCGGGACGAGGCCCAGGACGACTTTCAAGCGCTGTTCGGCAAGGCCTTCCTGGCGGCCTACGAGCAGCAACTCGAGCGCTTGCGGCGCGACGACTCCACGCCGTCGAAGTAAGAGCCTTGCTGAACATCACGATCGCCACACGCAGCGAATTGGGGCAGCGAGAACGCAACGAGGACAAGGTGCGTGTCGGCCGCGACGGCGCGCTGTGGCTCGCCGTGCTGGCCGATGGAGCCGGCGGTCATCGTGGTGGTGCCGAGGCGGCGCGGCGAACCGTCGATCACCTCGAGGTGGCGTTGCATGACGCGGTTGCGCGATTCAGTGCAGAGTCGCTGACGAAAGCCGTTCTGTCGGCACACGTCCAGGTGCAATTGAACCAGGGCCAAGCCGAGGGATTCAACCGCATGCATTCCACCGTCGTCGCACTGTGGATTGACGGCGCACGCAACTGCGCGCTGTGGTCGCACGTCGGCGACTCGCGTCTGTATCGCGCACGTCGCGGCACGCTCAGCCTGCTCACCGCCGACGACAGCGTCGTGCAACGCATGGTCGATGCCGGCTTGCTGACACCGCAGCAAGCCGAGGCACATCCGCAGAAGAATCAGTTGATCGCCGCGCTCGGCATTGACGACGACGTGGAACCGCACACCGCGCCGAATCCGGTCGGGCTGGAGGAGGGCGATGCCTTCCTGTTGTGCAGCGACGGCTGGTGGGGTTCGCTCGATGAGAGCTGCATCCTGGACACGCTGGCCGACGCATCAGGGGCGGACGATTGGCTTGCGTCGATGCAGCGGCGAATCGAAGCACGCGCCGTGCCGCGGCAGGACAACTTCAGTGCCATTGGCGTGTGGGTCGGGGATCCCGCCCAGGCGACGCGACCGATGCTTTCGTGATGTTCCAACGACCGGTTCCTGCAATGCTTGCACCACGCCGAGCAAAGCAATTGGTAGTTGCCCGCCGATGCCCAGGCTCGGGCTTGCAACGAAACTTCACACTGACGGTGCGTGGGCGTAGCATGAGACTCCTGCAGTTGGCGCGATGTGAGAGGTAATCGCACGCGATCTCGGACGAGAACGACAGCGAAGCGACTACCGGAATTCCCTGGGACTCTAACGGTGACATCACGGAGCTCGCCAAATGTCGATGCAAACCTCGCAAGATTCACGGCCCAGATTCAGTGCTCGCTCGCGGTTGTGGACGTGGGCGCTGCTTGCCGTCGTGCCGCTGATCGCCTCGCGGGCACTGGCTCAGCAGCCCGCAGCCCAGCCCGCGGCCGCGGCGTCGGACGCGAACCAGTATGGGAGCTCTGGCGTCACCGTGGTCAAGCCGAGCGCCATCGTTCCGCCTCGCTTGATGCCGGCGTGCAAACCGGGCTCTTGCCCCTTCGCGGGCCAGACGGTGACAGTGCTGTTGCCCAAAAGCGTGATCGCCGTGCCGGTTTTCGAGGCGAAAGAGGAATTCGAGAGCGCGACCGGCGCCAGCCTCAAGATCGTCCAGGTCGCGTCGCTGGACTTGTTCGACAACTTCTACGCCGACGTGACCAACCGTGCAGGCAAGTACGACGCCTTGCTCGCCAGTGCCTGGTGGCTGGGCGAACTCGTGGCCGGCGACTATATCCTCGCCTACGACAAGTTCTACAAAGACCCACGCTTTCCGAAGTGGGATATCAACGATGTGCTCCCCGGGCCACGAAAACTTTTGTCGTACGGTGGCAAGAAGTACATGATCGCCAACGACCACGATGGTCAGGTGATGTACTACCGTCGCGACCTTCTGGCCGACCCAGTTCACCGCGAGGCCTTCCAGCGAAAGTACGGGTACGCGCTCGATGTGCCGAAGACGTGGGCGCAGTTCCGCGACGTCGCCGAATACTTCAATGGCCGCGACCTCAACGGCGACGGCGTGCCCGACCACGGCGTCACCCTTGCGCTGAAAGCCGGCAACCAGGGCATGTTCCATTTCTTGTCCTTGTCGGCGCCATTCGTGATCGGACCGGACAATCCGCACCTGTATTGGTTCGACCCGGTCACCATGAAGCCCTTGATTGAAAGCCCGGGGCACGTGCGCGCGCTGGAGACGCTGGTCGACCTCGTGCAGTTCGGACCCCGCGAGATGCTCGGATGGGAGTCTGGCAAGAACTGGGACTACTTTCTGGCGGGCCGCGCCGCGCTGAGCTTCACCTGGGGCGACCTCGGAGCCCTCGCCCAGCAAGAAGGCAGCCGGGTCAAAGGCAAGGTCGGTGTCGCGTCCGTGCCGGGCGTCACCCAGTACTTCAGCATCAAGAGCGGAACGTGGGTCCAAAGCAATACGGTCAACCGGGTTGGCAACACCACTGGCGGCTCCTGGGCGGGGGTGATATCCAAGCAATCGAGATCCCCCGAGGCCACCTACTACCTTTTCGCCCTTCTGGCGACAAAGGAGAAGTCGATGGTCTACGCTTTCCGCGGGTGGGATGGCATCGACCCGGGGCGCACCTACCACTTCCTGCCGCCCGACGGCACCGCGAATATCAGCGGCTACCTGAAAGCCGACTGGAACGAAGCCGACGTGCGCGACTTTCTGCACGCCTACTACGAGAACTTCAGCAATCCGCTGCAGCAGCCATATCTGCGCATGCCCGGCACGTACAGCTATTTGCAGGCGTTCAATCTGCATCTGGCTGAAGCAGCCGGCGGGCAGTCGACGCCGAAGGCGGCATTGAAGGCCACCGCCGTGGACTTCGAGGAGATCACACTGCGCCTCGGCCGCGAGGCGCAGCGGCAGACGTATCGTGCGTCCCTGGGCCTTCCATGATTTCGCGTAACGCCTTCCAAGTCGTGCAGCTGGGTGTGGGGGGGAAACTCCTGCTGGCGTTTGGTGCGTTGGCCAGTGTCACGTTGCTTGTCGTCTTGCTGGCGCTAGTTGCAGGCCGAAGCGCCACTGATGACATCAATCTCACCGAGGAAGTGCGTGCACCGGCATGGATTGCGTCGGAACAGGCGCAGGCCAGTCTCCTGAAGATGCAGCTGCACATTCGCGGCTACCTTGTCGTCAGTGACAAGCTGGACATCGAGCAATACCACGCCGCCCGGCTCGAATTCGAGCGCAGCCTCGCCTCCCTTCAGGCCATGTCCGCGAGCCGACCCGAGGTCAATGAGGCGCAGTGGATCGCCCAGCTGACACAGATCTACGAACAATGGTCGAAGCTTCCGCAGCAATTGTTCGATCTGCATGACGACCCGTTGAAGAATCGACCCGCCTTGCGCATCGCCCGCGTCGAGTTGCAGGAATTGCGCGTGCAAATCTTCGATGAGATCGATGCCATCATCAGCCTGCAAAAGGCGCGTGACCCCGGGGCGCTGTACCGCGACCAGATTGCCGGCCTCTTGGCCTTCCAAGCGTCGTTCGATGCGATGGCAACGAACCTGATGGCCTACGCCACGTCGGGCGAGCTGAACTTCAAACTCGCCTATGGACCGCAACTGGCCGCCACCGCCACGATCTGGAGTTCTCTGTCCTCGCTCAGACCGCTGCTATCCAGCGAAGGGCGAGCCCGGCTCGAAACAATCGCCGGCCACCGTGCCCGGGTGGGCGAGCTCGCACTGCAGATCGTGAGCACCCTCAACGGCGATCATGCCTACGAAGACTTGTTCCTGTACCGCACCCGGGTTGCTCCGCAGGCCGAAGGCATGATCGCCCTGCTGGACAAGGTGACGTCGCGCCAGCAGTTCCAGCTGAAGAGCGAACTGGCACGGGCTCGGCAAAGACTCTTCGAAGTACGAACGCAGACACTGGCCGGTGGTTGCCTTGCTGTCGTGCTGGGCGTGGCGATGGCCTTCCTGTTCCGACGCAGGATCGTCGGGCCAGTGCGGCGACTGACCGATGTGGCCGGTCGCGTGGCCGCGGGCGACTTGTCCGCGCGCGCAGAGGTGGAGTCGTCTGATGAAATCGGTGTCTTGGCCACGAGCATCAACACGATGACGCAACGGCTCGCGCACACGATCGCGCACCTGGAGACGGTATTCGCCGACGCGGAACGGGCAAAAGATGCCGCCGTGGTTGCCAACAGAGCCAAGAGCGATTTCCTCGCGACGATGAGCCATGAACTGCGCACACCGCTCAACGGCATCCTCGGCTTCGCACAAATCCTTCAGCGCGACAAGTCCTTGAACGAACGACAGGCGAGGGGAGTCAAGATCATCAATGAGAGCGGCCAGCATCTGTTGACCCTCATCAACGACATTCTCGATTTGGCGCGAATCGATGCCGCCAAGCTCGACCTGTTTCCGAGCGATGTCAACCTTGCGGTGTTCTTGCAAGTCATGTCCGACATCGTGCGAGTCAAGGCCGAAGAAAAGGGCCTGACATTCAACTGCCAGCCAGGCCCAGGGCTTCCGGCGGTCGTTCATGTCGATGAGAAGCGGCTGCGTCAGGTGCTGCTGAACCTGCTGTCCAACTCAGTGAAATTCACGGACGCCGGCCAGGTTGGATTGAGCGTGCAGGTGGTTGCGGATGCTCGTCGGCTTGAGGGTTCTTCCGAGCGCGCGGACTCGATGTGCCGCCTTTACTTCGAAGTGCGCGACAGCGGAATCGGCATGAGCGAGGAGCAACTCGCTCGCCTGTTCCAGCCCTTCGAGCAGGTTGCCGATGCGGATCGACGTGAAGGCGGGACCGGACTCGGATTGGCCATCAGCCGCCAACTGATCCGCCTCATGGGTGGAGAGATTCAAGTGAACAGCCAGCTCGGAAAAGGTAGCGTCTTCTCGTTCGAACTTGAGCTGTCCGCCGTCCTGGCGCGCAGCGCGGCATTGGCGGAGACTGGTGGCAACCCGATCGAGTATGAAGGTCCTCGAAAGAAGATACTCGTGGTCGACGACGTTGCACAGAACAGGGCCATGCTGCTTGACTCGCTTGGCACGCTGGGGTTTCAGGTATCAGAAGCTGCCAACGGTGCGGAATGCCTTGATGCAATCCGCACGACTCGTCCCGATCTCATCATGATGGACGTCATGATGCCCGTGATGGACGGCATTGAAGCGACGCGCCACATTCGGCTCACCCTCAAGCTGGCGGAAGTGCCTATCCTTGCCACGTCTGCGAGCGCCGCACACGAGGTCGAAGTGCAGTGCCTGACGGCGGGCGCCAACGCGTTCATTTCCAAGCCCATCGATCAACATCAGCTGTTAGCGACCATCGGCCGTCTCCTGGGCATTCGATGGATTGGGGAAGAACCCGAGTCACAGTTGCCCGCGGCCATGCAAGCGGAGTTCGATGCGACTGAAGTGGTACCGCCGCCGCAGGAGTTGTCAGAACTTCGCCGCCTTGCGCGTGTCGGAAACATGCGCGCCATCCGCGAGTGGGCGGACCAGCTAAAGCACCACAATTCGACATACACGCCCTTCGCGACACGGCTGGCTGGGTTGGCCGAAGCATGCCAGTCGAAGGCCATTAGCGCACTGGTTGATCGCTACAGCACGGAGCGGGAAGAGAGCTGAGAGGCTGAGAGTCACCCTTTCAAGGTCTTGTATTGGCTCCTCTTTCCTCTGGGCGCAGTGAGCTTGTCGAAGTGCCCGTCACACCGCGAGCGTGTCCGAGCAGCACGGCAAAAGGCACCTGAGCTGGCCGCCGAATTTGCAAGGATGAGCCTTGAAAGCGCGAGCGGCGGCTTGTCATCATTGCAGCGAACCCTTTGCCCGCTGCAGCAACACGCCCAGCAGTTCCTGGTCCACAGGGCCTCGATGCACACGGGCGTCGGTGTTGCCCCATAGCTGCTGGAGTTCCTCCCAGCGCGAACCCAGACTCCTTTGCTCTTTGCTCTTGATGTGAGCGGCGGCGAGGTCGTCAAAGCGAAGCGTGAGGCATTGTGTGGGCTGACCTGACGAAGAGTATGCAGGTGCAGGTAGACCGCAGGCGCCTCGTTGCCGTCGCTGAAGGGACGCGGCGTGATCGTCAGTTCGAAAAGCGTCCCGCGCTCGCCTTGGTCACCGGCGGAGGGAAGCCG
>JAJKJU010000121.1 GCA_021153565.1 Rhizobacter sp. | reverse complement strand
TCGCTAAAATTCGCTTCATAGGCCGGTGCTTTTTTGTTTCGTGTTGGACTCGTAAACCCACGATAACAAAGGATCACTGGCCTATCTTGTTTGGGCGCGGTTCCCAAGCTGAGCAAGGTGCCGATCTCAACACATCGCCCTCAAGAACACCGGGACGTCACCCCCTCAGATCGCCTCGGATATCAACGGACATAACACTCCCACAGCGCCGGATCAAGTTCCCGCAGTCCAGGGATGCTGAGTTTGTCATCGTGCTTCTGGAAAAACTGCTGGCCTGCAATGCCCGATGGAGCGCGCACGAGGGACACGGGTCTTCCCTTCAGGTGCGGAATCATCCACTCGGCAATGCTCTCGTAGTAGCGGACCAGGTCGAGCTTGGTGAGGCCTGTCGACGGGTCGATCACTCGTTCAGGATTGGACACCTTGACTGAGAGACTGAGAGTTTTTCGATCATGCCCGCTCATCGCGCCAAAAGCCCCCTGCTCGTCGTTGCGAATGCTCGCCATAGCCAAGCTATGGCCCACTATCACGTCATAGACCTTGAAGTCTCGCTTGGCCGAATAAGGGCCAAGTGGCACCCCTTTCAAGGACCTTGAAAGGGGTGGTGCCAAGTGGGTCGTCGCGAGCGGCCGCGCCCGTGCGCGCATTCAACGCGAGCCGGCGCAGCGGTAAATTCGCCCTCACTGCGAATCGGGTACTGGGATTGCCCATGATCCAGGACTCAGAGGCCCCGCCAAAGGCGCTTCGTCCGGTTTTCCAACGCCCTGTGCCGAGGAGGTTCTTATGGCCGCGCGCTCCCTCGCTTCACTGACGCTGAGTTTCGGCTTGGTGTCCATTCCGGTCAAACTCTACTCGGCCACCGAAAGTTCGGCCAGCGTCAGCTTCAACCTTCTCACGAAGGAGGGCTCCCGGGTCAAGCAGCAGTACATCTCCGAGACCACCCAGAAGGTCGTCGATCGATCCGAGATGGTCAAGGGCTACGAATTCGAAAAGGACCGCTATGTCCTCTTCAGCCCCGAGGAATTGAAGGCACTGCAGGAAGGGACAAGTCATGCCATCGACATCGTGGCGTTCATTCCCGAAAAGGCCGTCGATCCGATCTTCTACGACAAGGCGTATTTCCTCGCACCTGACAAGCGCGGCGGCAAACCCTACGCGCTTTTGATGGAGGCCATGCGCCAAAGCGGACGCTGCGCACTGGCCAAATGGGCGTGGAAGGGCAAGCAATACGTGGTGCAGGTCAGAGCGGCGGACGACGGCTTGGTTTTGCAGCAACTGCTCTACGCCGACGAAGTGCGATCTCTCAAGGACCTCGACATCGAAAAGGTCGATGTCTCCCAGGGCGAACTGAAGCTCGCGCTGCAACTCATCGATCAGATCTCTGCGGACACCTACGACCCTGAGCAGTTCGAAGACGAAGAGAAGAAGCGCATCCTCGCCGCCATCGACGACAAGATTCAGGGCAAGCAAGTCGTCGCGACAGAGCATCCCGAAGACGCTGGCAGCGCCCAGGTCATCGACATCATGCAGGCCTTGCAGGCAAGCCTCGGCCGCAAGGCAGACACCAAGGCCAAGCCTGCTCCCGCTCGTGCGGCGAAGACGCCGGCCAAGGTGAGCGAGATTCCCGCCACGAAGGAGCGCAAGGGGGCGCTGCGCTCCAATAAGCTTGAGGAAGCCGCGGCAGCCGCTGCACCCGCCCGCTCTCGAGCAAAGAAGTGACGAAAGAGCTTGTGGGGACGTCCTACACCCTGCGCAGCATCCAGGACATTCTGGGCATCTCCCGCGGGGTCATCACCGGACTCATCGGCGCAGGCTTCGTGTCGCCCACGCGCGGGCCGCGCAACGAATATCGCTTCACCTTCCAGGATGTCGTGCTGCTCAAGACAGCCTACGGCCTGCAGGCCGCCCGCATTCCATCGCGAAAGATTCTTCGCTCGCTTCAATACTTGAAGTCGACGTTGCCCGCGGAATTGCCTTTGACGGGGCTGCGCATCACTGCGGTGGGCAACGACGTCGCTGTTCGCGAAGGGGGTGCGCATCGATGTGCAGAGTCCGGCCAGCTTCTGATCGACTTCGAAGTTGCACCAGCAGCAGAAGGCGCGACCGTGATGTTTCTTCAGCGGCAGCCACAGCAAGCTGTCCCGCCCGTCAAAGACGCGAGTGCGTGGTTCGCGCACGGCGAGGATGTCGAGCCGAAGGACAAGGACGCCGCGGAGGCCGCCTATCGACAAGCCTTGGCATTGGCACCCGACTACGCCGACGCATACATGAATCTGGGCGCATTGCTATGCGATGCGGGGCGATGCGAGGAGGCGGTGGAGCTCTGCGATGAAGCGCTTCAATACTGCCTGTGCGCACCGGCCGTGCATTTCAACCGCGCCATCGCACTGGAGGACTTGGGGCGTGCAGAAGAAGCCCTGGCCAGCTACGAGGCGTGCCTGGATCTGTCGCCCGATCTGGCCAACGCGCATTTCAACGCGGCGAGGTTGTACGAAAGGTCCGGGGATTTACAGAAAGCCCTGCGCCATTTCAGCGCATACCGTCGTTTGATGCGATGAACCATTTCCTGTGGACGACCGGCTAGAGCTAGACCGGACAAGCGAATGCAAGGGCATGAAGATGGTTCCTTACGGTGACGATGCCGACCTTAAAGTGCAGCTCACCGGGCTTCTCTCTGACATGCACGACACGGCGGACTTGAGGAACTGCGGCATCACTGACTTCTCGCTGAAGGACGAAGCCAGCGGGCGTTTCTGGAGCGACTACGATAAGTAGCTGCGTCTTACCGCTTCACAACCCACTATCTCGACAGTCATTGTCATAACCCTGGATTCCGCAGTTGTGAGCGCTGCCGATCGGCGCAAAGCGAGCAACGGCGCGGCATACAAGCGGATTCCGCCTGCTGCGCCGAAGTTCCAAATTGGTCAGGTGGCACGCCCGGGAATGCTCAATTGCGACAGCGCTTTGGCGAGCTTTCATGTCGTCAAGTGCGGAAGATAGGATAACTCCAGCACTTCAAAGCGATCTCGGACTGCTTCCAGAGCTGCCCAGCCTGCCTCGCCTATACGGCAGTTGCTTAACTTGAGCGAGGTGATCCTGGTGTTGGCCGCCAGAGCTCGCGCGCCCTCATCGCCGATGTCGTTGTTGGACAGGTCGAGCGAGGTGATCCTGGTGTTGGCCGCCAGGGCTCGCGCGCCCTTGTCGCCGATGTTGTTGGTCGACAGGTGGAGCGAGGTGATCTTGGTGTTGGCCGCCAGGGCTCGCGCGCCCTTGTCGCCGATGTCGGTGTTCCCCAGGTTGAGCGAGGTGATCCTGGTGTTGGCCGCCAGGGCTTGCGCGCCCTTATCGCCAATCCAGTTGCGTTCCAGGTTGAGCGAGGTGATCCTGGTGTTGGCCGCCAGGGCTTGCGCGCCCGCCGCGCCGATCTTGTTGCCGTTAAGGTCGAGCGAGATGATCGTGGTGTTGGCCGCCAGGGCTTGCGCGCCCGCATCGCCGATCTTGTTGTAATCCAAGTTGAGCGAGGTGATCTTGGTATTGGTCGCCAGGGCTTGCGCGCCCGCAGCGCCAATCTTGTTGGAGGTCAGGTTGAGCGAGGTGATCTTGGTGTTGGTCGCCAGGGCTTGCGCGCCCGCATCGCCAATGTCGTTTCTGGTCAGGTCGAGCGAGATGATCGAGGTGTTGGCCGCCAGGGCTTGCGCGCCCGCAGCGCCGATCTTGTTGTATTCCAGGTTGAGCGAGGTGATCTTGGTGTTGGCCGCCAGGGCTTGCGCGCCCGCAGCGCCGATGTCGTTGTGTTGCAGGTTGAGCGAGGTGATCCTGGTGTTGGTCGCCAGGGCTTGCACGCCCTCATCGCCAATGTTGTTGTAGACCAGGTTGAGCGAGGTGATCTTGGTGTTGGCCGCCAGGGCTTGCGCGCCCGCATCGCCGATCCAGTTGTGTTCCAGGTTGAGCGAGGTGATCTTGGTGTTGGCCGCCAAGGCTTGCGCGCCCGCATCGCCGATCTTGTTGTAGGCCAGGTTGAGCGAGGTGATCTTGGTGTTGGCCGCAAGTGCTCGCGCGCCCGCAGCGCCAATCTTGTTGGAGGCCAGATTGAGCGAGGTGATCGAGGTGTTGGCCGCCAGGGCATGCGCGCCTTCATCCCCAATGAGGTTTGTGGTCAGGTCGAGCGAGACGATCTTGGTGTTGGCCGCCAGGGCTTGCGCGCCCGCATTCCCAATGTAGTTTTCGGTCAGGTCGAGCGAGATGATCGAGGTGTTGACCGCCAGGGCTTGCGCGCCAAAAGCAAAGAGCAAGTTGCCTGCCAGATTGAGCGAGGTGATCGAGGTGTTGGCCGCCAGGGCATGCGCGCCCGCCATACCAATGAGGTTTTTGGTCAGGTCGAGCGAGGTGATCTTGGTGTTGGCCGCCAGAGCTCGCGCGCCACCATCATGGATCCCGTTTTCTGTCAGGTCGAGCGAGGTGATCGTGGTGTTGGCCGCCAGAGCTTGCGCGCCCTCATCCTCGATCCTGTTGTGTGCCAGGTCGAGCGAGGTGATCGCGGTGTTGGCCGCCAGAGCTTTCGCGCCCGCCCTACCAATGTGGTTGCGGGTCAGGTCGAGCGAGATGATCGAGGTGTTGGCCGCCAGGGCTTGCGCGCCCGCATCCCCAATGTTGCTGGAGGCCAGGTCAAGCGAGGTGATCGAGGTGTTAGCCGCCAGGGCTTGCACCTCTGCGATACCAAGGAGGCAGTTTTTGGCGATCAGTTTGGTGATGGCACCTTCTACGAACGCCCTTAGCTTTAGGGCCGAAATCAGGTCGTATCGTGTGTGCACCACCAAGGCCTTCACGGGGGGCACAGCGGCACGGGTAGCCTTGCTGACCTGGCGTAACGCCTTCCAAGCGGACAGATCCAGGCGCTTTGCGATGTCGCCCCATATATCGACCGGTAAAGACATCCACTTATCTACCGGTAAAGTTATAGAAGGTGAACTTGGGACGCAGGCCCGCGGGCATTGTCCCGCCTCCTCGGGCTTTCTTTCCCTGATCTTCAACGGCAGATGGCTGGCGATCTGCTGCCCCAATGTCGGATTGGCATGGGTCGACGGCCCCGGGGTTTGACCCGTAAGCATCTTGTTGCCTGGGAGGGGGATCTTCGGGAAGGGCATGCAGTAGTGCAGAAAGAGACAAGATCGTCTTCTCACAGTATGAACACCATAGGGTCGTCGACCCGATTGCCAAACGAACTCTTGCACGATAGGGCGAAGCTCACAAGGCACTGGTCAGTCACGTCGCACGACTTGGCGCTCAGAGGCTGAGAGTTTTTCGATCATGCCCGCTCATCACGTCAAAAGCCCCCTGCTCGTCGTTGCAAATGCTCGCCATAGCCAAGCTATGGCTGCGCTTTGCGCCTGGATCAGGCGCCTTTTGACGTGCTGCTCGGACACGT
>JAJKJU010000120.1 GCA_021153565.1 Rhizobacter sp. | reverse complement strand
GCAGGTGGTGAGCCGGCTGCGCAAGGCGCGCGACATCGAGCTGCCCCTGCGTGCCGTCTTCGAGGCCCCGACGCTCGAGCAACTGGCTGCGCGTGTCGACGTGCAAAACCTGCCAGCCGGGGGCGACGAGACCATTGCAGCTTTCGGTGCGGCACCCGGCCAGCATGTGCTGTCGTTCGCACAGGAGCGCTTGTTCTTCCTCGACCAGCTCGATCCCGGCAGTGCGGCCTACAACATCCCGATGGCCTTGCGGGTCACCGGTGCGCTCGATGTGCCGGCGCTGACGCGTGCGCTGGACGAAGTGATCCGCCGGCACGCGGCGCTGCGCACCACCTTCGCTCACGATGCGGCGGGCCATGCCGTGGGCATCGTGCATGCCGAGCCGCTGGAATCGCTGCAGGCCGTGGATCTATGTGCCTTCGCCGATGCCGAAGGCGCCATGCGCTTGCATGCGGCCCAGGCCTCGTCCAGGCCCTTCGACCTGGAGCGCGGCCCGCTGCTGCGCTCGCAGCTGCTGCGCATGCGCGAGCACGAGCACGTGCTGTTGCTTACGCTGCACCACTTGGTGGCCGACGCGTGGTCCATCGGCGTGCTGGTGCGCGAGGTGCTGGCCTTGTACGAGGCCTTCGGTGCCCAGCGCGGGTCACCGTTGGCCGCGCTGCCAATCCAGTACACCGACTTCGCCCGCTGGCAGCGCGAGTGGCTGAGCGGCGAGCGCCTGCAGGCGCAGACCGCGTTCTGGACGGCCACCCTGGCCGGCGCCCCGTCCTCGCTGGAACTGCCCACCGACCGGCCGCATCCGGCCGTGCAGACCTTCGCCGGCGCCACGTTGGAACGCCCGCTGGGCGGCGTGCTGTCGGCGCAGGTCGACGCGCTGAGCCAAGCGCAAGGCGCCACGCCCTTCATGACACTGCTGGCCGCGTTCAACTTGCTACTGTCGCGCCACGCGAACCAGGATGACGTGGTGGTAGGCAGCCCGGTGGCCAACCGCACGCGCCGCGAGACCGAGCCGCTGATCGGCTTTTTCGTCAATACCCTTGCGCTGCGCACCGACCTGTCGGGCGCCCCGACCTTCACGGCCCTGCTCGAACGAGTGCGCCAGTCGACGCTGGCCGCCTACGCCCATCAGGACCTGCCGTTCGAGCAGATCGTCGAGGCC
The DNA here is from genome assembly GCA_021153565.1 of Rhizobacter sp. Classification (GTDB taxonomy): domain Bacteria; phylum Pseudomonadota; class Gammaproteobacteria; order Burkholderiales; family Burkholderiaceae_C; genus Albitalea. The sequence continues at coordinate 7,257 of JAJKJU010000120.1, read as the reverse complement.
CTGAAACTTCCGCGCGACCTTAGCCGCTCGCCGCTGTTCCAGGTGATGTTCACCCTCAAGAACACAGAGATGCCGGCCTTAAATATTGCCGGCCTCGCGGCCGAGCCGGTGCCGGTCGAGTCGGGCGCCTCGCGCTTCGACCTGATGCTTGAAGTGACCCCCACCGGCGAGGGCTACGTGGGCCACTGGGAATACAACCGTGACCTGTTCGAAGCCGCCACCATCGCGCGCATGGCGGGCCACTTCGAGGTGCTGCTGGCTGCGGCCACCGCGGCGCCGCACACGCGCATCGCCAACCTGCCGCTGATGACCGCCGCCGAGCGCCGCCAGGTCGTCGCGGGCTGGAACGCCACGGCCACGCCGTTCCGCCCGATTCCCGTGCACGAGCTGTTCCGCGAGATCGCGCATCGGCACCCGGGGGTGTTGGCCGCCGTCTCGGCCGAGGGCTCGCTGAGCTACGACCAGCTCAACCGCCGCTCGAACCAGTTTGCGCGGCACCTGCAGCGTCTGGGCGTTCGGCAGCATTCGCTCGTGGGGCTTTGCCTGGGGCGCTCGCTCGACGTGGCGGTGGCGGTGCTCGGGATCCTCAAGGCGGGCGCCGCGTGCGTGCCGATGGACGCGAGCTACCCCGTCGAGCGGTTGCGCTACATGGCTCGCGATGCGGGCGCGCCGGTGGTCGTCACCCACACCGCGCTGCGCAGCCGCGTGGGCGAGTGCGAGGCCGCGTTCGTTTGCATGGATGACTGTGAGGACACCTGGAGCGAGCCCGATGGCGACGCGACCATCGAGCTGCCGCTGCTGGCCCTGTGCTACGTGATCTATACGTCGGGCTCGACCGGCCAGCCCAAGGGCGCGGCGCTCACGCACGAGATGCTGACCAACCTCGCGCAATGGCAGCTCACCGAGTCAGCGCTGGGCGTGGGCGACCGCACGCTGCAGTTCTCGCCGCTGAGCTTCGACGTGAGCTTCGACGAGATGGTCTCAACCTGGGCGGTCGGCGGCACCGTGGTGATGATCGGCGAAGAGGCCCGCCGCGACCCGGTGCAACTGCTGCAAATGGTGCTGCGCGAGCGCGTGGCGCGGCTGTTCATCCCCTTCGTGGCGCTGCAGGGCATTGCCGATGCGGCGCGCGAACTGCCCGACCTGGGAGCGCTGCGCGAGATCGTCTGCGGTGGCGAGCAGCTGCAGGTGACCGATGAAGTCGTGGCGATGTACCGCAAAATCCCCGGCGGGCTGCTGCACAACCAGTACGGCCCGACCGAGTCGCACTTCGTGACCGGCCACCGGCTCGAAGAAGACCCTGGCGCGTGGCCGCGCCTGCCGCCCATCGGCAAGCCGCTCTTCAACTGCCGCATGTACGTGCTCGACGCCCAACTCGCCCCCGTGCCGGTGGGCGTGCGTGGTGACCTCTACATCGCCGGGTTGCACCTGGCCCGCGGCTACTGGAACCGGCCCGACATGACGGCCGAGCGCTTCGTGCCCGACCCCTTCGCGTCCACCGCGGGCGAGCGCATGTACCGCACCGGCGACGTGGCGCGCTACCTGCCCGACGGCAGCATCGAGTACCTGGGACGCACCGACCACCAGGTGAAGATCCGCGGCTTCCGCATCGAGCTGGCCGAGGTCGAGCAGGCGCTGATGGCCTTTGACACCGTGGCCGCGGCAGCCGCCACAGTGCGCGAAGACCGCCCCGGAGTGAAGAAGCTGATCGGCTACGTGGTGGCCAAGCCGGGCGTCACCGCCGACGTGCGTGCGCTGCGCGAATGGCTGGCCGACAGGTTGCCCGACTACATGGTGCCCAGCACCATCGTGGCCCTGGCCACGCTGCCGCAGACCCCCAGCGGCAAGATCGACCGCCGCTCGCTGCCTGCTCCATCCGGCGAAGACTTCGGCGCACCCGATCACGTCCCGCCCGCAAGCGAGCTAGAGCAGGCCATCGCGCGCATCTGGTCCGAAGTGCTGGGTGTGCCGCGCATCGGCGCGCACGACGGCTTCTTCGAGCTGGGCGGGCATTCGCTGCTGGCCACGCGCGTGGTCTCACGAATGCGCGCCGAGCTGGGCGTCTCTCTGCCGCTGCGGCTACTGTTCGAGTCGCCCACGGTGCGCCAGCTTGCGCAGGCGCTGCAAAGCCAGCCTGCCACGCCGCAGGCCCCTGCGGTTCCGGCCCGAGGTGTCGAGGCCGCGACCGATGGCGCCGCATGGCCGTTGTCATTCGCGCAGCAGCGCTTGTGGTTCATCGAGCAACTTTCCCCGGGCCTGCCGACCTACAACGTGCCCCTCGCGCTGCGCCTTCAGGGCCGGCTCGACACGGCAGATCTGCAGCGTGCGCTCGACGCCATCGCCCGCCGCCACGAGTTGCTGGGCGCGCGGCTCATGGCACCGGCCGGCGAGCCGGTGTTTGAGCCCGGGCAGGGCGCGTGGCCGATGCAGCGTGAGCCGCTGCCGGCCGGTCCCGACCAGTCGGGCACGCTGCGACGGCGCCTAACGGAAGAGGCCCAACGCGCCTTCGCGCTGACAGGCCCGCTTGTCCGCGCACATCTATTCACGCTTTCGGCCGAGCAGCATGTGCTGCTGCTCAACATGCACCACCTCGTGACCGATGGCTGGTCGATCGGTGTGCTGTCGCGCGAACTGCAGTCGCTGTACGGCGCCTTCGCGCAGGGCCTGCCCGATCCGCTGACGCCGCTGCCCTTCCAATATCGCGACCATGCCACCGCGCAGCGGCACGAGGCTGCCCGTTTCGAGGCCGGCCTGTCGTGGTGGAAGCAGCAGCTCGCCGGGCTGCCCGTGTTGCACGCCCTGCCGCTGGACCGGCCGCGCCCTGCCGTGCTCGGCACCGAAGGCGACACCCTGCTGCGCTGGTTGCCGCGTGCCACGCTGCAACGCCTGGAGGCCTTTTGCCGCGAGCGTTCGGCCAGCCTCTTCATGGGCCTGCATGCCTTGCTCTCGGCGCTGATGGCCCGTTACAGCGGGCAGGATGACATCGCCATCGGCACACCCGTGGCCAACCGCGACGAAGGCGAGGTAGAGCCACTCATCGGCCTGTTCGTCAACACCGTGGTGCTGCGCAGCCAGATCGATCCTTCCACCGGTTTCGCCAAGCACCTGGAATTCAGCAAGGTCATGGCGCTGCAGGCTTTCGACCATCAGCGCGTGCCATTCGAGCACGTGGTCGACGCGCTGCAGCCCGAGCGCAGCCTCAGCCATGCGCCGCTGTTCCAGGTGATGCTGGCGCTGCAGAACAACGACCACGCCATGCCCGAGCTGCATGGCCTGCGCGTCAGCCTCGAACCCCTCGGCGCCCAGGCCGCGCGCTTTGACCTGACGCTCAACGCCATGCCGGGCGAGGGTGGCCTGGCCCTGAACTGGGAATACAACACCGCCCTGTTCGAGCGCACCTCGATCGAGCAGATGGCCGGCCACTTCGAGCGCCTGGCGGAAGCCGCATTGGCGCAGCCACACGCGCCGCTGCGCCGCCTGGCGCTGCTCAGCGCGCAGGAGCGCGAGGCTGAGCTGCACCCTGCCGGCCGCATGCCGCGCGAATACCCTGCGCCGCACTGCCTGCACGAGCTGTTCGAGCAGCAGGCGGCGCGGCGGCCTGAGGCCATCGCGGCCCGCTGCGGCGGCGAGGCCTGGACCTACCGCGAACTCGACGAGCGCGCCAACCGCCTAGCTCGGCACCTGATCGAGCGCGGCGTTGGCCCCGACACGCTGGTGGGCCTGAGCATGGAGCGCTCGCTGCATCTGCTGGAGGGCTTGCTCGCGATCCTGAAGGCGGGCGGCGCCTATGTGCCGCTCGACCCGCAGTACCCGGCCGCGCGTCTGACCCACATGCTCGATGACAGCGCAGTGCGGCTGCTGCTCACGCAGACTGCGCTATGTGACGCCCGGCCCTTGCCCGCAAAGCTCGAGGCGATCTGTCTGGACGATGATGCGCAACGCGCCGCGTGGATGCGCCAGCCGGCCTCGCGTATCGAAGCGGCATCGCTTGGTCTGCGGCCTTCGCACCTCGCCTACGTTATTTACACCTCGGGCTCGACCGGCCTGCCCAAGGGCGTGCCCATCGAGCACCGGCAGGTCGGGCGGCTGCTCAGCGGCACGCAGGCCTGGTTCGGCTTCGATGCGAGCGATGTGTGGACGGTGTTCCACTCGCCCGCCTTCGACTTTTCGGTGTGGGAGATCTGGGGCGCTTGGGCCTACGGCGGGCAGGCCGTGGTGGTGCCGCGCGTCGTGGCGCAGTCCCCGCAAGACTTTCTGCAGTTGCTCGAAGCCGAGCGGGTAACCGTGCTCAACCAGACGCCCACCGCCTTCCGCGGCCTGGTGGGTGAAGTGGCGCGGCGCGCTCACGTGAAGCTTTCGCTGCGCCATGTGGTGTTCGGCGGCGAAGCGCTCAACTTCGGCAGTCTGGCGGCGTGGTACCAGCGCTTCGGCAATGACGGGCCGCAGTTGGTCAACATGTACGGCATCACCGAGACCACCGTGCACGTGACCTACCGCCCCCTCTCGCCGGCTGACGTGACCCAGCCCGCCAGCCTTATTGGCGAATCCATCGGGGACCTGTCGCTGTACCTGCTCGATGGCGAAAGCCAGCCGGTGCCTCGTGGCGTGGTGGGTGAGATGCACGTGGCAGGTGCGGGTGTCTGCCGCGGCTACCTGCGCCGGCCCGAGCTGACCGAGCAGCGCTTTCTGCCCGACCCCTTCGGCCGCGCGGGCGCGCGCATGTACCGCACCGGCGACCTCGCACGGCGCCGCAACGACGGCAGCCTCGAATACGTGGGCCGAATCGACCACCAGGTGAAGGTGCGAGGCTTCCGCATCGAGCTGGGCGAGGTCGAGGTGGCCCTCGCACGAGCACCGGGCGTGGCGACGGCGCTCGTGCTGGCACGCAACCAACCGGGCGGGGAAGGGCAGCGCCTGTTGGCGTACGTGGTGCCACAGGCCGGCGAACGGCTTACGCCTGCGGCGCTGCGGGCATGGCTGCAGGCGCAACTGCCTGAGCACATGGTGCCGGCCGGCATCGCAGTGGTCGATGCGTTGCCGCTCACCGCCAACGGCAAGATCGACACACAGGTCCTGCCCGAACCGGCAGCGACGGGAGATGAGGGGGCCGCATATGTCGCTCCGCAGACGTCGACCGAAAGCGCTCTGTGCAATCTGTTCGCGCGAGTGCTTCGCGTGGCAAAGGTTGGTACGCAGGACAACTTCTTCGCGCTCGGCGGTGACTCAATGCTGGCCGTGAGCCTGGCCCACGCTGCGCGCGAAGCAGGCCTTGCTTTCAGCGTGCGCGATCTGTTCCAGCACCAAACCATTGCCGGCTTGGCCCGACACCTCGGCTCCCACGCCACGGGAGCCTCCTCATGGCAATCGCCGCAACCCGACTGGCAGACCCCCGCGGAGTTCATTTCCCGGAACGACCTGGAGTCGGTCACGCCGCTGACCGCCATGCAAGCGCAGATGGTTCGCGCCTACGAAGTATCCGAGCGACGCGCCGACGGCGTTTACCACGTTCAGATGTGGTCGCGTGTGCGCCATCGCGGCCACCGCGCCGACGCAATGCAGCAGGCGATCGACCTCGTCGTGGCACGCCAGCCGGTGCTGCGCACCGTGCTATTGCGGGCAGCCTCGGGCGAACTCTGGCAGGGCGTGAAGAAGAAGCACCACCCGTGGATGCGGCGCCACGACCTGCGGGGGGAGGCTGACGCCCTGCAGCGTCAGCGCATCGCCCGGCTCATTGCCGAAGACCGCTGCCAACCGCTGTTCGGCACCGCTGACGACGGTGGCGGCCAACGATTCCACTGGTTCGATGTGTCCGACGACGAGTTCGTGATACTCCTCTCCATCCACCACGCCATGGACGACGGCTGGGGCAACCAGCACTTCCTCGCCGAGCTGTGGTCGCTGTACCGGCGACTACACGCGGGCGAAACCATCAAGCCAACGGTACCGGCCCATCCGGTGTTCATTGAGCACGTTGCGCTTGAACGAGAAGCGGCACGGTCAGCCGCGACGCGTGCGTACTGGCAAGACCGGCTGCTGCCGCCATCGAGCGCTCAGGTGGTGCTTCCGCCTCCGGCAAACCGGGCTGTCGAGCCCTGCGACGACCTCGAACTACGCATCGAAGCGCGCGAGGTCGAGGCTCTGCGCAAGCGCGCAACGGCCTGGGGCGTGTCGGTCAAGGCCGCCGTGCTGGCGGCCTACCTCGCAACGCTCGAAGCCGATTACGGTCAAGCGAGAATGACCGTTGGCATCGTTTCCAACGGCCGCAGCGAACGGCTTTCCGATCCGCTGGCGGCGCTGGGCTTGTTCTGGAACCTGGTCCCATTTGCCGCCGAGGCCGGCGGCGACATGCACGATCGCACGCGCCGCGTGCACGAGTTGCTGACAGCCCAGGAGCCCCACGCCTTGTTTCCGCTGAGCGAGGTTTGCAGGCTGCACGGGCAAGGCGAGCTGTTCTTCGCGACCTTCAACTTCACGCAGTTCCACCAGGCTTTTCGCGGCGCCTCGGACGACAACATCGAATTCATCGAATCTGACTGGCTCGACCGCTTCGAGTATCCGATGAACTGCCACGCCGCGATGGAGGACCCTCATGGCCTGCGCCTAAGGTTCAGTTTCAACGCTCGCTACATTGCGCGTCAGCACGTCCGTACGATCGCCGAGCATATGGCACAGGCGCTTGGTGCGGCGGTTGGCTGAGATGACAGCCAACACCCTTGAGAGATATCGAAGCCGAAGCGCTACCCGTGAAGGAGAGTGATCCAAACCGTGGGAGGCCGTTTACGCGGCTTGGCGGCCGCCATCGAGCGCGACATCGCCTCCCGGCCCAAGCCCATCGACAAACGTTGCGCGCCCAGCAACTATGTTGACGTGCCGCTCTTGGACCAAGTTTTGCGCGCAGGGCGATATCAGCTTCGCCAGGTCGCGCGCGGCTTTACGGCTCTCGGCGCTGCTGCTGAATCTCAGCCACGCCGAGTCCACGCTGACGCAGCCGACGCTGACCGATTCGCGAACTCGATCGCCTTCGCCACGCCGCTTGCGGAGAGAAACTGGTCCAACGCGCGGCCGCCGACGTCACCTGCTTATGCACGTACGCATACAGGCGGGGAGTGCGATCCTCCCAACGAGCGCAGGCGAGTTCGGCAAGGCTGTGGAGGGTAGTGTTATGACCCGATGTAATTTCGGCTTGCCGAACCACGCTAATCGAGGTTGAGTCATGGCACCTGTCCCGCGATGTTTTCGGCGGTGCCCGCACATGTT
>JAJKJU010000119.1 GCA_021153565.1 Rhizobacter sp. | reverse complement strand
GCAACGGGATCTTTAGCCTACCGGCCGCGGCGGTCACGCCGTGCCGTCAGCGGAGACCGGGGCGCCGCGTCCGCCAGACTAAAGACTCTCTGCACTATGACGAGCATTTGCAACGACGAGCAGGGGTCTTTTGGCGTGATGAGCGGGCATGATCGAAATACTCTCAGCCTCTGAGCTGGTGCGCTGGTCTACACCGGCACAGCGGTGGTGTTCTTCACGCGATCGAGTACGAAGCTCGTCTTGCAGTCCTGCACGCTTGGGTGCTTGAGCAGCGTGTCCATGATGAAGCGGGAATAGTGCGCCATGTCTTCGACCACCACGCGCAGCAGGTAATCCATCTCGCCGGTCAACGCCGCACACTCGACCACTTCGGGCCAAGTCTGCACGGCGGCCCGGAACAGATCCATGGGGTTGCGCTTATGCACTTCCGAGTGCTTCTCGAGGCGCACGTTGAGATAAGCCGTGAGGCCTAGCCCCACTCGCTCCGGCGGGATAAGTGCCACATACCCCGCAATGATCTTGTCCTCTTCCAGCCGCTTCACCCGCCGAAGCGTTGCCGATGGCGACAGGCTGACCTGCGCCGCCAGCACGTCGTAAGTCATTCGCCCGTCGACCTGGAGAGCTCGAAGAATGCGCCGATCGATGGCATCTAGCTGAATGGTCGTTTCCATGAAATGCATTTTGCAGGTTTCCTGCACAAGATACCAGAACAGCAGGGAAACTTGCAGAAAATCTGCGGGTCGAAGATTTTAAAGTTTGCGGACTGGTCGGGGCGCCAATGCGAACCCGTCCCGCATTTCACTTTGACAGGAGCGCCTCAATGCAATTCACCCCCTGGGACAACCCGATGGGCACCGACGGTTTCGAGTTCGTCGAGTACGCGGCGCCGGACCCGGCGGCATTGGGCAAACTTTTCGAAATCATGGGCTTCACGGCCATCGCCAAGCACCGTCACAAGAACGTGACGCTGTATCGCCAGGGCGAAGTCAATTTCATCATCAACGCCGAGCCGAACTCATTCGCGCAGCGCTTCGCCCGCCAGCATGGCCCGAGCGTGTGCGCGATGGCCTTTCGGGTGAATGATGCCGCCAAGGCTTACGAGCGTGCCCTCGAACTCGGCGCCTGGGGCTTCGACAACCAGACCGGACCAATGGAATTAAACATCCCGGCCATCAAGGGCATCGGCGACAGCCTAATCTACTTCGTAGATCGCTGGCACGGCAAGAATGGCGCAAAAGCGGGCGCCATCGGTAACATCAGCATCTACGACGTCGACTTCGTGCCCATCGAGGGGGCGGAAGCGAACCCCAAGGGCGCCGGCCTCACCTACATCGACCACCTCACGCACAACGTGCACCGTGGCCGCATGAAGGAATGGGCGGACTTTTACGAGCGTCTCTTTGGCTTCCGAGAAATTCGCTACTTCGACATTGAAGGCAAGCTTACCGGCCTCAAAAGCAAGGCGATGACGAGCCCCTGCGGCAAGATCCGCATTCCTATCAATGAGAGTTCGGACGACAAGAGCCAGATCGCGGAATACCTCGACCTGTACCACGGCGAAGGCATCCAGCACATCGCGCTGGGGACCGACAATATCTACGCCACCGTCGAGCGAATGAAGAATGGGGGCGTAGTGTTCCAGGACACAATCGCCACCTATTACGATCTCGTCAACAAGCGCCTGCCGAATCATGGGGAGAATCTCGAGGAATTGAAGCGCCTGCGCATCCTCATTGACGGCGCGACGCACCTTGGGGCGCCCAACGAATTGCTGCTGCAGATCTTCACGCAGACGGTCATCGGGCCAATCTTCTTCGAGATCATCCAGCGGAAGGGCGACCAGGGTTTTGGCGAAGGCAACTTCCGCGCACTATTCGAGAGCATCGAGCTTGACCAGATCCGCCGCGGCGTGCTCGTCGATGACAAATCCCGAACCACTGCATAGGATTGCCATGCTCGACCACGACAAAGGTGTGAATCTCGGCGTAGCTCCCGTGACCTACGGGCAGGGCGAACGGCCTCCGCGCGGCGACTACGCCTCGGCGCGTGAGGACTATACGTGCGAGCAGAACTGGTCGGCCTACACGGCGCAGGATCACGATCTGTACCGGCGCCTGTATGAGCGGCAGGCAGCTCAACTCGACGGGTTGGCCTGCAACGAATTCATCGAGGCGGTCAGGCATCTCGGGGCACCCGAGCGCATTCCACGCTTCGACGAGCTGTCCGAAACGCTGTATCAAAAGACTCGTTGGGAAGTGGTGGCCGTGCCGGGCCTGATTCCCGAAGAGGCGTTCTTTGGGCTGCTCGCGAAGCGCAAGTTCCCGGTAACGGGCTGGCTGCGCAAGCCGGAAGAGTTCGACTACATCGTCGAGCCCGACGTCTTCCATGACCTCTTCGGACACGTGCCCCTGCTGTTCAATCCCATATTCGCCGACTACATGCAGGCCTATGGCGCTGGCGGACTGAAGGCGAGTCGGCTGGATGCTTGCGAGCTGCTCGCGCGGCTGTATTGGTACACGGTGGAGTTCGGTCTCATCAATACGCCCAACGGCATTCGGGCTTATGGTGCTGGCATTCTGTCGTCGGCCGGCGAATTGCGGTACAGCGTGCGCAGCCAGGAACCGAGCCGGGTAGGATTCGACTTGCAGCGGATCATGCGTACGCGCTACAAGATTGACTCGTACCAGGCGACCTATTTCGTCATCGAGTCCTTCGATGAGCTCTTCGAAGCCACCTCGCCCGATTTCACGCCAATCTACAAGGCAGTGCGTCAGCAGCCCGAAATCGAAGCCGGAGCTGTAGTGTCGAGCGAGCGACTCTACATCGCCGCCTGATGCCCCCGGAAATGGGGGCATCAGGCGATTGTTCCAGTCACGCCACGAGACCACGCTGAGCCCCTGCGTTCAGCCGCATTATTGTTGTCGAAGAGCGAAAAGGCAGATCTGCCCATTACCGCCGGCGATGCTAGCCCGGGACCGGATCATCCGCGCCTACTCATGTGGTCAGCGCCTGCGTGGTCATCGGAGGAACTCGCGGTGTCGTCGTGCAGCAAGCGGTGCGTGGCCAACTTCGATGCCGCGAGATCAGGCGGGCCACCGGCATGGCCATCAGGACTGGCTGCAGTTCCTTGGGCGCCCAGCCCAGGTTCGCTGTCGGCACGGCCGACATCGCTTGTCGATCTGACCCAGCGCAGGAGTTCGTTGAACACTTCGTCGTGATGGGCCATGTGAACATGGGCGATGGCCGCAATGTGCCGGTTGTCGGCTCCCGGCAGCATAGCGGTTGACGCGGGGAAAACGATGTTGTCGCAGTGACCGTAGAAACAGGTGAAGCAGTTAAACCGATGCGCCGGTTCACGCGCCGCGAGGCGCCGTTGCCAGTCGCTGGACAGGTTCATCTGCTTCGCATTGGGCGAGAACGCGTACTTGCCCAGGAAGGTGCCGCGATGCGGCGTGCCGATCGTGATAATTCGGTGTGCGTGCCCGTCGCCTTGGTAAGCATCTAGCCAGACCCGGACCGCGAGCCCGCCCATGCTGTGCGCGACGATCACGGGAGGTTGTCCGGTGGCGGCCTTGATGCGCCTGACCGCCTTCTCGACGAGGTCGGCATAGGAATCGATCGAGCCGAACACAGGCTCCAAATTCACAGCGACAGAAGGTATGCCTTGCCCGCGAAGCATGCGCATGTGCGGATTCCAAAGGCCGCGGTTGCACAGGAAACCATGCACGAACAGCACCCCTCGCTGATCCGCGCCCTGAGGTAGGTAGTCCGCCACGGCATTCGCGCAAAAGGGTTGACGCCAGCAGAAGACCTGCGGAGTGGTAACCACCTCGCCCCACCAGGCGCGGATGTGCTGCCACAGGGTCGCGCGAGGGGCCGGATCGTTGCGATTGACGAACCATAGCGTGATGAACTCGGCCGCGAGGACGAGCGAATACCCCAATACGATCAGCAACGCTCCTACTGCGGCCCACCCTGGCGATCCGTTCGTGAGGAAATACGCCACCCAGACGAACGCCGCAAGCAACAGGCCAATGGTCGTTAGCTGCTGAAGACGTGCAAGCATCGGTGGATCTTAATGTGAAGGACACATGTTTGCGGACGCGAGGCGTCCTGCCCTGAAGTCGGCTGGGACAAGAGATGCAGCGAGGAATTGAGCATCAGACTGTTGCGATGGTGGGCGATGAAGCCGCGTTTACGCAGCATCTTGTTTCCAGCGCAGTGCGTTTCTCGCCACGCTCAACGCTTCGTAGTCAATGATCTTTGTCTCTGTGATGGATGTCCCCGAGTTCGACACGAACTTGGTGGACTTGCAGCCGCGGCGCACGAATTCGTGTAGTCGGCAGAATGTAACGCGCATGCTACGCCGAATTCGTGGAGTCGTTCCCCGCTACTCCACGTGGGCTGCTCGGCATGTGGCAAGACGACCCAGTTGCCCGTTCGTGGGCGCGCAATTCACGCTGCTGTTCGAGGCGCCAGTGCTGTCAAGGCACGCGAGCAGGCCCGCAAGGCGCCAAGGCCGAAGCACATTTCTGGCGACCGCCGCGCGGGGGAATCCGCTACGGACTACGCACTTCGCGGATCCCCCCGCGCGCATATCACAGCACCGAGGAGGTCAACGACCAAGGCAAGAACCTACACTTATCCACAGCCGACCAGCAAACGGTCGGCTACCGGCCCCCGGCTCAATATTCGATCGGCACGGTGGCTCAAAATTCAGTCGGCGCCGACACGTTTGTTGTACACAGGCCCTCTTCAAACTGCATGCCGGATGTCGCCCGGGCCGTCAACAGACATCCCCCGATGCTTGTCCCTCGTTAAGACTGCCCCGTGGATTCGCCACCGTTCATACGCTTTCGACACGTCATCAGCGGTTCACTTGCGTTCGTCTCTTCGACACTTACCTGATTGGGTCAAGCCCGACCTTTTCCCATCTCGCTCACCACCACGCCTCTTAAGCGCAGCAGCAGCAGCAGCAGCAGCAGCAGCAGCAGCAGCAGTAGGTGGTTTGAAGCCTGCGCCTGCACGCCTGCTTCGCGCCCTGCCCTCATCTCTTGCGCAGGATGGCTGCACAGGGGATCGCTTCCTTCGTGCTTTCGCTTGGGCCTTTTCGGCTCGTTACCAGCACTACTACGGCCTTTGCTGACTTCTCGCTCCCGGCACTGCCGTCACCCTTTCAGGCACAAGGCGAGATCTCCCCATCCGGTCACCCTCATGCAGTTGCGCTTCACTTCGTTCGTCGTGATCAACTTTCGGCGGGACTTGCGCCGCAGGTGTGCGCCCATGCTGTGCGTACGAAGGGAAAAAGGGCGACCGAAGTCGCCCTTTTTGGCTGAAACGATGACGCCCGATTACTCGGTCGCTTCGCCCGTGCCTGCGTCCACCTGAGCAAGCTGCACGGAAGCCAGTTCCTCGGCCTCCTGCATCGCGATCGCGCGGCGCTCGGCGTCGTCCATTTCTTCCTTGGCCTTGCGGGCCTGATGGAAAGCCATGCCAGTCCCGGCAGGGATGAGACGACCCACGATGACGTTTTCCTTCAGACCACGCAGCTCGTCGCGCTTGCCCATGATGGCAGCCTCGGTGAGCACGCGAGTGGTTTCCTGGAAGGATGCGGCCGAGATGAAGCTGTCAGTCGACAGCGACGCCTTGGTGATGCCAAGCAGCACATCGCTGTGCGTGGCGGTCAGCTTGCCTTCGGCCAGCATGCGATCGTTGGTGTCCAGCAGCTCCGAACGCTCCACCTGTTCGTTGGCGATGTAGTGCGTGTCGCCCGGGTTGACGATCTGAACGCGGCGCAGCATCTGGCGAACGATCACCTCGATGTGCTTGTCGTTGATCTTCACGCCCTGGAGACGGTACACGTCCTGAACTTCGTCGACGATGTAGCGCGCCAGTTCCTCGATGCCCAACAAGCGCAGGATGTCCTGCGGATCGGCCGGACCGTCGACAATGGACTCGCCCTTGTTGACCACCTGCCCTTCGTGCACGAGGATGTTCTTTTCCTTCGGAACGAGTTCCTCGTACACCTTGCCGTCCGGATCGGTGATCTGCAGGCGAACCTTGCCCTTGGTTTCCTTGCCGAACGACACCGTGCCGGTCATCTCCGCGAGCGTGCCCTTGTCCTTCGGCGAACGTGCCTCGAACAGTTCAGCCACACGCGGCAGACCGCCGGTAATGTCACGGGTCTTCTGGCCTTCGACTGGGATACGTGCAAGCACTTCACCCGGCGCGAGGTCCTGACCGTCACGGATCTGAACGAGCGATCCCACCTGGAAGGCGATGGTCACCGAGTGATCGGTGCCCGGGATCTTCACTTCGTTGCCATTGGCGTCGAGCAGCTTGACCTGCGGACGAACAACCTTAGCCGCGCCGCGGCGCTTCGGGTCGATCACGACGAGCGTGGACAAGCCCGTGACTTCGTCGACCTGCTTGGCGACCGTCACGCCCTCCTCGATGTTCTCGAACTTCGCACGACCGGCGAATTCCGTGATGATCGGGCGGGTCAGCGGGTCCCAGTTGGCCAGCACCGTACCAGCTTTGATCTGCTGGTCGGCCTTGATCGACAGCAGGGCACCGTACGGCACCTTGTGACGCTCACGCTCGCGGCCGTGCTGGTCGGAAATGATGATCTCCCCGGAACGGGAAATCACCACCAATTCACCCTTGCCGTTGGTCACGTACCGCATCGTGGCATTGAATCCGATGTGGCCGTCGGACTTCGCGTCCACGCTCGACGCAACCGCAGCACGCGACGCCGCACCACCGATGTGGAACGTGCGCATTGTGAGCTGCGTGCCCGGCTCGCCGATCGACTGGGCGGCGATCACCCCGATCGCTTCGCCCTGGTTCACGAGGCCGCCACGACCCAAGTCACGGCCGTAGCACTTGGCGCAAATACCGAAGCGCGTGCCGCAAGTGAGTGCTGTGCGAACCTTGACTTCGTCGACGCCCGCCGCTTCGAGCAGATCGAGCGTGTCTTCGTCGAGCATGGCACCGCCCGGCAGTAGCACCTGCTGCGTCTCGGGGTGCTCCACTTCCGTCGCCGTCACGCGGCCGAGGATGCGGTCGCGCAGCGATTCGATGACTTCACCGCCTTCGACCAGTGCGCGCTGGTTCATGCCGTTCTCGGTGCCGCAATCGTCCTCGGTCACGACCAAGTCTTGCGTCACATCGACCAGACGACGGGTCAGGTAGCCGGAGTTGGCAGTCTTTAGCGCCGTGTCCGCGAGGCCCTTACGTGCTCCGTGGGTCGAGATGAAGTACTGGAGAACGTTCAGGCCTTCGCGGAAGTTTGCGGTAATTGGCGTCTCGATGATCGAGCCGTCCGGCTTGGCCATCAGGCCCCGCATACCCGCTAGCTGACGAATCTGCGCGGCAGAACCGCGAGCGCCCGAGTCGGCCATCATGTAGATGGAGTTGAATGACTCCTGGTCGACTTCCTTGCCATGGCGGTCGGTCGTCTTCTGCTTGGACAGCTGCGACATCATGACCTTGCCGACTTCGTCGCCAGTCTTGCCCCAGATGTCCACGACCTTGTTGTAGCGCTCCCCGGCGGTCACAAGACCCGAGACGTATTGCTGCTCGATCTCCTTGACTTCCTTCTCGGCGCGCTCGATCAAGCCATGCTTTTCCTTCGGAACCAACATGTCGTCGATCGCGATCGAGATGCCCGCACGTGTGGCCAGGCGGAAGCCCGACTGCAGCAGCTTATCGGCAAACACGACCGTTTCCTTCAGTCCGCACTTGCGGAACGAAGTGTTGATCAAGCGAGAGATCTCTTTCTTCTTTAGCGCCTTGTTGATGTTGCTGAACGGCAAACCCTTGGGCAGGATCTCCGACAGCAGAGCACGACCGACCGTCGTGTCGACGAGCTTGGTCACCGGCGTGAAGTCACCTGTGTCCGCATTCTTGACGTATTCGGTCAGGCGCACGCTCACCTTGGCGGTGATTTCTACCATCTTGTTGTCGAGCGCGCGCTGCACTTCGGGCACATCCGAGAAGATGATGCCTTCGCCCAGGCCGTTGATGCGATCGCGGGTCGCGTAGTACAGGCCCAGCACCACGTCTTGCGACGGGACGATGGAGGGCTCGCCGTTGGCCGGGAACAGGATGTTGTTCGAGGCCAGCATCAGCGTGCGGGCTTCCATTTGCGCCTCGATCGACAGCGGAATGTGGACAGCCATCTGGTCACCGTCGAAGTCGGCGTTGAACGCCGAGCAGACGAGCGGATGCAACTGGATCGCCTTGCCTTCGATCAGCACCGGCTCAAAGGCTTGAATGCCCAGGCGGTGCAGCGTCGGCGCGCGGTTCAGCATGACCGGGTGTTCCTTGATGACTTCTTCAAGAATGTCCCACACGACCGGCGTGCCGCTTTCAACTTCCTTTTTCGCCGCCTTGATAGTGGTGGCGATGCCCATGGCTTCCAGGCGCGAGAAGATGAACGGCTTGAATAGTTCAAGCGCCATCAGCTTCGGCAAGCCGCACTGGTGCAGCTTGAGCGTCGGCCCGACCACGATGACCGAACGACCGGAGTAGTCGACGCGCTTGCCCAGCAGGTTCTGGCGGAACCGACCGCTCTTGCCCTTGATCATGTCGGCCAGCGACTTGAGCGCACGCTTGTTTGCGCCCGTCATGGCCTTGCCGCGACGACCGTTGTCCAGCAGCGAATCGACGGCCTCTTGCAGCATGCGCTTTTCATTGCGCACGATGATTTCCGGAGCCTTCAACTCCAACAGACGCGCGAGGCGATTGTTGCGATTGATGACGCGGCGATATAGATCATTCAGGTCCGAGGTGGCAAAGCGGCCGCCGTCCAGCGGCACGAGCGGACGCAGGTCCGGCGGGAGCACCGGCAGCACGTCCATCACCATCCACTGAGGCTTGATGCCCGACTTCTTGAAGGCTTCCATCACCTTCAGGCGCTTGGAGTTCTTCTTGACCTTGAGCTCGGAGCCGGTCATGTCGCCACGAAGGCGCTCGATCTCGACGTCCAGGTCGATTTCTTCGAGCAGCTTTTTGACGCCTTCGGCACCCATCAGCGCAATGAATTCGTCGCCGAATTCGGTGCGCTTCGCGTCGTAGTCATCTTCACTCATGATGCTGAACTTCTTCAGCGGAGTCATGCCGGGATCGACGACAACGTATGCTTCAAAGTACAGCACGCGCTCGATGTCGCGCAGCGTCATGTCGAGCACGAGGCCCAAGCGCGACGGCAGCGACTTCAGGAACCAGATGTGCGCGCAGGGAGCGGCCAAGTCGATGTGACCCATGCGGTCGCGGCGAACCTTGGTCTGGGTGACTTCAACGCCGCACTTTTCGCAGATCACGCCGCGGTGCTTGAGGCGCTTGTATTTGCCGCACAGGCACTCGTAGTCCTTGATCGGGCCAAAGATCTTGGCGCAGAACAGGCCATCACGCTCGGGCTTGAAAGTCCGGTAGTTGATGGTTTCGGGCTTCTTCACCTCACCAAACGACCACGACCGGATCTTCTCCGGCGAAGCGAGGCCGATCTTGATGGCATCGAAATGCTCATCAGGGGTGAATTGCTTGAACAGGTCGAGCAAACCTTTCATTCGTAACTCCTTGGCTCTCAGTTGCGTTCAAGTTCAATGTCGATGCCCAGAGACCGAATCTCTTTGACAAGAACGTTGAACGACTCGGGCATGCCGGCTTCGATGGCGTGTTCGCCCTTGACGATGTTTTCGTACACCTTGGTGCGACCGTTCACGTCGTCGGACTTCACCGTCAGCATTTCCTGCAGTACGTAGGACGCGCCGTAGGCTTCCAGTGCCCACACTTCCATTTCGCCGAAACGCTGACCACCGAACTGGGCCTTTCCGCCCAGCGGCTGCTGGGTGACGAGGCTGTACGGACCCGTGGAACGGGCGTGCATCTTGTCGTCGACCAAGTGGTGCAGCTTCAGCACGTGCATGTAGCCGACCGTGACCGGACGCTCGAAAGCTTCGCCGGTGCGGCCGTCATGCAGCGTGGCCTGGGTGCGGGTGTCAGTCAGGCCTTTGGCCCTCGCGACCTCTTCCGGATAGGCCAGCTTCAACATGCCGCGGATTTCTTCTTCCGCCGCACCGTCGAACACCGGCGTCGCGAAGGGAACACCCTTCGACAGGTTGCCAGCCATCTCGACGATTTCATCGTCGCTCAGATGATCCAGACGCTCGGTCCTGCCGCCTGATTTGTTGTACAGCTCGTCGAGGAACTTGCGCAGCTCTGCTACCTTGGCTTGCTCTTGCAGCATGGCGCCGATGCGCTGTCCGATGCCTTTGCCAGCCCAGCCGAGGTGGACTTCGAGCACCTGACCGACGTTCATCCGCGAAGGGACGCCCAGCGGATTCAGCACGATGTCGCACGGCGTGCCGTCGGCCATGTAGGGCATGTCTTCGACCGGAACGATCTTGGACACCACACCCTTGTTGCCGTGCCGGCCGGCCATCTTGTCGCCGGGCTGCAGGCGACGCTTGACGGCCAGGTACACCTTCACCATCTTCAGCACGCCAGCTGGCAGCTCGTCGCCTTGGGTAAGCTTCTTGCGCTTTTCTTCGAACGCGAGGTCGAAGCTGTGGCGCGTCTGCTCCAGCGAATTCTTGATGCTTTCGAGCTGGTTGGCGATGTCGTCATCCGACGGGCGGACGTCGAACCAGTGGTATTTCTCGACGCTGGCGAGATAGGCCTTGTCGATGGTCGTGCCCTTGGCGATCTTCTGCGGCCCGCCGTTGGCGGTCTTGCCAATCAGCAGCTTCTCGATCCGGTCGAACGCGTCGGCTTCCACGATGCGAAGCTGGTCGTTCAAGTCGAGGCGAAAGCGCTTCAGTTCATCGTCGATGATCTGCTGCGCACGCTTGTCGCGCGGAATGCCTTCACGGGTGAAGACTTGCACATCGATGACCGTGCCGCTTGTGCCTTGGTCCACACGCAGCGACGTGTCCTTCACATCCGAAGCCTTCTCGCCGAAGATGGCGCGCAGCAGCTTTTCTTCCGGCGTCAGCGTCGTCTCGCCCTTGGGCGTGACCTTGCCGACCAGCGTGTCGCCCGGGTTCACTTCGGCGCCTACGTAGACGATGCCAGACTCGTCGAGGCGAGCAAGCTGCTGCTCCGACAGGTTCGGGATGTCACGCGTAATTTCTTCAGCGCCCAGCTTGGTGTCGCGAGCCATCACCACCAGTTCCTCGATGTGGATCGAGGTGTAGCGGTCATCGGCCACTACGCGTTCAGAGATCAGGATCGAATCTTCGAAGTTGTAGCCATTCCAGGGCATGAACGCGACCAACATGTTTTGGCCCAAGGCCAGTTCACCAATGTCGGTGGATGCGCCGTCGGCGATGATGTCTTCGGCCGTCACCGTGTCACCGCGCCTGACGATCGGACGCTGATGAATGTTGGTGTTCTGGTTGGAACGCTGGTACTTGATCAGGTTGTAGATGTCGACGCCGACTTCGCCCGCGACAGTTTCCTTGTCGTCAACGCGGATCACGATGCGGTTGGTATCGACATAGTCCACGACGCCGCCGCGGCGGGCTGCGACAACCGTTCCCGAGTCCTTGGCCGCCACGCGTTCGACGCCGGTGCCCACCAGCGCCTTTTCAGGACGCAAAGTCGGCACAGCCTGGCGTTGCATGTTGGCGCCCATCAAGGCGCGGTTCGCGTCGTCGTGCTCCAGGAAGGGCACGAGCGAAGCCGCCACCGAAACGATCTGCGTCGGAGCAACGTCCATGTACTGGATACGTTCCGGCGAGGTCAGGATGGATTCGCCGTTGTCACGCGCGGACACCAGTTCGTCGATCAGCTTGCCTTCAGCATCGAGCGAAGCGTTGGCCTGCGCGATCACGTACTTGCCTTCTTCGATGGCCGACAGGTAGTCGATCTGCATCGTCACCTTGCCATCGGCAACCCGGCGATACGGCGTCTCGAGGAAGCCATATTCGTTGAGCTGCGCATACAACGCCAGCGAGTTGATCAGGCCGATGTTTGGACCTTCAGGCGTTTCTATCGGGCACACGCGGCCGTAGTGGGTCGGGTGCACGTCGCGCACTTCAAAGCCGGCACGCTCGCGAGTCAAACCGCCTGGGCCCAGTGCCGAGACGCGACGCTTGTGCGTGATCTCGGACAACGGGTTGGTCTGGTCCATGAACTGCGACAGCTGCGACGCACCGAAGAACTCCTTCAATGCCGCGGAAATCGGCTTGGAGTTGATCAGATCGTGTGGCATCAGGGCTTCGGTTTCGGCTTGGCCCAGACGCTCTTTCACGGCCTTCTCGATGCGGGCGAGCCCTGAGCGGTACTGGTTCTCTGCCAGTTCGCCCACGCAACGCACGCGACGATTGCCCAAGTGATCGATGTCGTCAACTTCACCGCGGCCGTTGCGCAACTCGACGAGGATTTTCACCACGTCGAGGATGTCGTCATTGCTCAAGGTCATGGGACCTTCAGGCACGTCCCGACCCACACGGGCATTGAACTTCATGCGGCCCACGCGCGACAGGTCGTACGTGTCGGCGCTGTAGAACAGGCGATGGAATAGCGCTTCGACAGCGTCTTCGGTCGGCGGCTCGCCGGGGCGCATCATGCGATAGATGGCGACGCGCGCAGCCAGTTGGTCGGCCGTTTCGTCGGCGGCCAGCGTCTGCGAGATATACGCCCCCTCGTCCAGCTCGTTCGTGTAGAGCGCCTGGATTTCCTTGATGCCGGCGGTGCGCAGCTTCTTGAGGAGTGACTCGGTGATCTCGTCGTTGGCCTTGGCGATGATCTCGCCCGTGTCGGGGTCTACGATGTTACGCGCCAACATGCGGCCAACGAGGTAATCCTCGGGCACGCTCACGAACTGCGTCTCTGTCTGCTCGAGTTGGCGGGTGTGGCGCGCCGTGATCCGCTTGTCCTTCTCGACAATGACGTTGCCGTTCTTGTCGGTGATGTCGAAGCGAGCGACTTCGCCACGCAGGCGGTCGGCCACGAATTCCATCTGGGCACCGGAGTCCATCAGGCGGAAGTTGTCGAACACAAAGAAGTGGGCGAGGATCGATTCCGGGTTCAGGCCGATGGCCTTCAGCAGGATCGTCACGGGCATCTTGCGGCGACGGTCGACGCGGAAGTACAGAATGTCCTTCGGGTCGAATTCGAAGTCGAGCCAGGAGCCACGGTACGGGATGATCCGTGCGCTGAACAGCAGCTTGCCCGAGCTGTGCGTCTTGCCTTTGTCGTGTTCGAAGAACACGCCCGGCGAACGGTGCAGCTGCGAGACGATGACACGCTCCGTGCCGTTGACGATGAACGAGCCGTAGTCGGTCATGAGCGGAACTTCGCCCATGTAGACCTCTTGCTCCTTGATCTCCTTGACAGTCTTCGCCTGCGGCGATTCGCGGTCATAGATGATCATCTGCAGCTTCGCGCGCACGGCGGCAGCGTAGGTCAAGCCACGCTGCTGACACTCCCGCGTGTCGAATGCAGGCTTGGCCATGTTGAATTCAATGAACTTCATCTCCACGAACCCGTTGTGCGACACGATCGGGAACGCGGACAGGAATGCGGCCTGGAGGCCTTCTGGTTTGCGCTTTTGCGGTGGTACGTCCTTCTGCAGGAAGGCGACGTACGACTCCCGCTGCATGGTCAGCAGGTAGGGGACGTTGAGGACACTCTCACGCTTGCCGAAACTCTTGCGGATCCGCTTGCGTTCGGTGTAGCTGTAGGGGGTTGGATGCTGCGCCATATGTGTTTTCACACTCCGTCTCAGGAACCCCACCTGGCCTAGGCGAGGCTCCGTCGGCGACTGTCTTTCGAACCTTGCGTTCGAAGCTTGGTGGCTGGCCACTACCAACCGCTGGCGGACAACCCCGGCATTGCACCGGGGCCCGACCAAACCCGTTCTCTGCAGTCGGATCAGAGAACACTTGGAAGACCCCGACGGGGGCTTTCAGGTGCTCTCCAAGGGTCAAAAACTGCCTGACCCTTGAAGCGCAAAAGGCTGGGGGCCGTTTTTGGCTCCCAGCCCCATGCGACAGAGCTCGATTACTTGAGCTCGGCCTTGGCGCCGGCTTCTACCAGCTTCTTGACAGCAGCTTCTGCGTCGGCCTTGGGGATGGCTTCCTTGACGGGCTTCGGAGCGCCATCGACCAGGTCCTTGGCTTCCTTCAGGCCCAGGCCCGTCAGTTCGCGCACGGCCTTGATGACCGAAACCTTGTTCGCACCGGCTTCGAGCAGCACAACATTGAATTCGGTCTTCTCTTCAGCGGCCGGGGCAGCAGCGCCACCGCCGCCACCGGTCGGAGCGGCCATTGCAGCGGCGGACACGCCGAACTTCTCTTCAATGGCCTTGACCAGCTCATTGAGTTCCATCACCGACATGCCGTCGAGGGCCGTCAGGAAAGCGTCTTTATCGAATGCCATGTTGATTCCTAGATATCAGGTAAAAGGTTGCGATTGATCGTTCAAGCGGCCGCAGGGGCTTCTTCGGCAGCCGGCGCTTCTGCAGCACCACCACCCTTCTTCTCGGCGACTGCCGCCAGGACACGCGCGGTGCGCGAGATCGGCGACATGAGAAGACCAGCCAACTGCGCCAGTAGCACTTCCTTGCTGGGAATGGAGGCCAATGCCTTCACACCTTCAGCATTCAGTGCCTTGCCGGCGTAGGCGCCAGCCTTGACGATCAGCTTGTCGTTGCCCTTGGCAAAGTCGGAAATGACTTTGGCCGCGGCGACAGCGTCTTCGGAAAAACCGTAGATCAGCGGGCCGACCATGGCATCCGAGGCCACTTCGAACGGTGTGCCGGCGACAGCGCGACGTGCGAGCGTGTTCTTCAAGACATGAAGGTACACACCCTTGTCGCGTGCTTGACGGCGCAGGTTGTTCAAGTGTTCCACGGTGAGGCCACGGTACTCGGCCAGCGCCAACGTCTGCGAACGCGCGACTTGCGCGGCCACATCCGTCACCACGGCTGCTTTCTCGTTGCGATTGAGACTCAAGGTCTACTCCTCACATCACGTGCGGCTTGGCTGTTGCCAGACTCCCCGCACACCTCGTTCAGCGACCTTCTGAAACCGGGAATCAAATCCTTTTTCAGCGGGACCGCCATCTGCGCTGGCCATCGGTCGATGTCGAAACATCGGCCTTCGTTTAGGGAGCCGAGGGCTCCACCAGCGGTCTTGGATGACCTGCGTGTTTCTTGCGATTCACGCAGCCCACCAAACTCATCGAGCCGGCGCCAGACTCGCGCCGACTCTCACTTCCTTTACGCCTGCGGCGCGGTAGCGTTCAGCGACGCGATGTCGACGCGAGCGCCGATACCCATGGTCGATGACACAGCTACCTTGCGCAGGTAGACGCCCTTGCTTGACGCCGGCTTGGCCTTATTCAGGGCCTCGACCAGTGCGCGCAGGTTGCCGATCAGCTTGTCGGTGTCGAACGAACGACGTCCAATCGTGCCGTGCACGATGCCGGCCTTGTCGACACGGAACTGCACCTGACCGGCCTTGGCGTTCTTGACGGCGGTCGCAACGTCGGGCGTCACGGTGCCGACCTTCGGGTTCGGCATCAGCCCGCGCGGACCAAGGATCTGGCCGAGCGTCCCGACCACGCGCATCGTGTCGGGCGAAGCGATAACGACGTCGAAGTTGATGTTGCCGGCCTTGACTTGTTCAGCCAGATCTTCCATGCCGACGACGTCGGCGCCGGCGGCGCGGGCTTCCTCAGCCTTGGCGCCTTGGGCGAACACAGCGACTCGTTTGGTCTTGCCAGTACCGTTGGGAAGCACGACGGCGCCACGAACGACTTGGTCGGATTTCTTGGCGTCGATGCCGAGCTGCACAGCTACGTCGATGGATTCATCGAACTTGGCGGTTGCGCATTCCTTGACGATCGCGAGGGCGTTGTCGATGGCGTAAAGCTTGTTGCTGTCGACCTTGCCGGTGGTTGCCTTTTGACGTTTGGTCAGTTTTGCCATGATCAGACCCCTTCCACCGTCACGCCCATCGAGCGGGCGGAACCTGCGATTGTGCGAACCGCGGCATCCAGATCGGCGGCCGTCAGGTCCTTCATCTTGGTCTTGGCGATCTCTTCGATCTGCGCGCGGGTCAGCTTGCCGACCTTCTGTGCATTCGGACGCGGCGATCCCTTGTCCAGCTTGATCGCCTTCTTGATCAGCACGGTGGCCGGCGGCGTCTTGAGGACGAAGGTGAACGACTTGTCAGCGAAGGCGGTGATGACCACCGGCAGCACCAGACCTGGCTCCAGGCTCTGCGTTTGGGCGTTGAACGCCTTGCAGAACTCCATGATGTTCAAGCCGCGCTGACCCAGCGCCGGACCGATCGGGGGCGACGGGTTTGCTTTGCCCGCCGGAATTTGCAGCTTGATGAAGCCGACAATTTTCTTTGCCATGTAACTCTTTCAATGCAAGGCCGGCTAAAAGCGATGGCCCTTGAGTTCAAACGCCAAGGGCTGGTTACCTTGGCTCCTCGTACAGGTGTCTCGTCACCTGCAGCAACGGATGCGGTTTGGTTCGGACTTTCGGCCGCCCCCGAGCCCGCATCGGCTCTGGATTATTTCGTCAGACCTTCTCGACCTGCGCGAAGTCGAGTTCGACGGGCGTGGCACGGCCGAAGATGGTGACCGAGACGCGTACCTTGGACTTGTCGTAGTTGACATCCTCGATCGCGCCGTTGAAGTCGGTGAACGGACCTTCCTTGACACGCACCAGTTCGCCCACTTCCCACTCGACTTTGGGCCGCGGCTTCTCGATGCCTTCTTGCATCTGGTTGACGATCTTCATGACCTCGGCTTCCGAGATTGGGGCCGGGCGGTTCTTGGCACCCCCCACGAAACCCGTCACCTTGCTGGTGTGCTTCACCAAGTGCCAAGTGTCGTCGGCCATTTCCATTTCGACCAGCACGTAACCTGGGAAGAAGCGGCGCTCGCTGACGGACTTCTTGCCGTTCTTGAGCTCGACGACTTCTTCCATGGGCACGAGAATGCGGCCGAACTTTGCCTGCATTTCGGAGCGGTCGATGCGCTCACGCAGGTTGCGCTCCACAGCTTTTTCCATGCCGGAATAGGCATGCACCACGTACCAGCGCTTGTTATTGGGGACGGCGGGCGTCTCCGGCGTGGTCGGGGCGGCGGCGTTTTCGACTTGGTCGGTCATTTCGGAGTCCTCAACGCTTCCAGCCCAAGATCAGGTCGTACAGCGCCCATTCCAGCGTCTTGTCGGTCAGCCACAGAAACAGCGCCATCACGAACACAAACGCAAACACGTACATGGTCATCTGCGTGGCTTCCTTGCGCGTCGGCCACACGACCTTTTTCACTTCCTTGATCGAATCCTGACCGTAAGCGATGAGCTGCTTGCCGGATTCGGAAGTGAAGAAAATTCCAACTGCCACAACCAACATACCCAGGAGCGCGACGATGCGCACCCACTGGTCTTGCTTGCCCAAGGCGTAGAACGCGACCACGGCACCGATCACCAAGAGGCCGGCAATGGCCAGCTTGGCTTTATCAGCACCGGTGGAGACAGTTTCGACAGAAGGATTCGACATTGGTTTCAGTTCATTTCGGGGCGTTTTCGGAAAACAATACCCTTGGTGTCCTACAGCAGCAAAGCCCGGAGGCACTTTCGTACGCTCACGGGCTGCTTTTTCGGCCGCGGCGACCGATTCACCAGAACAGTCGCTTGGCAGGGGCAGAGGGCATCGAACCCCCAACCTCCGGTTTTGGAGACCGGCGCTCTGCCAATTGAGCTATACCCCTGCGGCCTTAAAAACGCTGGATCGCTTGAGCGATTGATTACTCGATGATCTTGGCGACGACGCCGGCGCCGACGGTTCGGCCGCCTTCACGGATGGCGAAGCGCAGACCCTCTTCCATGGCGATCGGGTTGATCAATT
>JAJKJU010000118.1 GCA_021153565.1 Rhizobacter sp. | reverse complement strand
TCCCATGCCCAGCTGGAGATCTTGCGCCAGATGGGGTGCGACGAGGCGCAGGGCTATCTGCTGGGCCGCCCGATGTCGGCGGCCGACCTGGCGTTAAGGCTTTATCCAGACAACTCGCCGATGCGGGCTGCCGCTTAGGTGGCGCGCGAGCAAATCCGCTTGAGCCGTGTTCCGCTCCACGCCGGCTCATGGCCGCATGCTGGTGCTGGACGCCGGGCAGCTCGCCGCCTACATCACCGACGACGGCAATCTGACGAACCAGCAGGTGCAGCAGGGGCTGCCGACGCTGCCACCCGATGAGTTCGACGCGCTGCTTGCGCTTTCACGACAACGGCTGACTTGCATCAACTCTCGCGCCTCCCAGGGGGTGTCCCTACCGTAATTCAATCTCGGCACCACTCCCTACTGGCGGATGGCGCGCCCTCGACTTCGTTAAGCTGTGCCACATGATGCACAGCGATTCGAGGACTCCTTCGGCAGCGCGCCACCCGAGCCGGTGCGGCGGCCCTTGCGCGTCGTCGCCGGATTCGAGGCCGTCAAGGGCTTCACTGCACTGGCTGCCAGATCAGTCTGCTCGGCCTGCTGCATCGTGATCTGTGCCGCCTCGCCGAAGCCCTGATCGGCCATGTCGGATTGAATCCCCGGATCCCACTATCCCGCCATGCTGTTGCGCGACGCCGACATGCTTGGCCAAACCAATCTGCAGGCGCTGCTGCTGGCTGCGGTCGGCTACGCGCTGGTGCGCTTTGAGGAGGCCTACGGCCTCTGGAACGAGCGGACTTGGGGTGAATGGCTTGGCGCCTTGTCCGGCGCGTTGTATGTGCCCCTTGGAGAGGCACGACCTCGTGCATCGACCAACGACCGCCGGCGCTGTCGTCGTTGCCGTCAACGTGTCGGTCGTCCGGTTTCTTGGGCTGGCAGCTGTGGCGTCGAAGCCGCCGATGACGCCGGCCTATGCTTGCGTGCGCGGTTGACGAGTATTGCGCGATGCTGAAGATTTTGCGGCCACCGCTGCTTGCTTGGATCACCGTGGTGTTGGCCGCCATGGCAGGCTGGTATGCCTATCAGGCGTCGCCCGAGGGGATCTATCTCTACACGCCTCGTGACTGGACTACAAGCGCAAGCAAGTCACCAAGCAGCGCGGCCGCGTCGGTCACACGGCTCGTTCCACCACGCAGTTGCTGGCTCGACGAGCCCCCCCGTCTTCCCCGACGCACCCGTGCTCGGCTACTTCTGACCACAAAGTCTCACATTTACCCTCGCCGCAGTCTCACATTTACTTTCGTGGACAGCATGCTGTGGAAGTTAGCTCGCATGAACCGGCTGCCCGGGCATTGCTTCGTCATGCACCTGCGCAGCGGCGAATTGGATCCGGAGAGCCGGTCCTGGTCGCGCGCCGGCAGATTCTCAGCGGCCTCCTTGGCTTACGGTGCTCACCAGCGTCATCGATCAAGGTCGGCCGCCGAGTCCTGCGGCGCCACCAGCGTCTTCGCAACCTCGATGATCCTGCTCGCGTCGCGTACACGATCGACCACGCGGCGAGTTCCAAGCGACATCGACACCCCAGTGGCCTGCACCTCCGCGAGGAGCGTGCCCCACGCGCCGGCGCCCTCAGAGTAAAAGTGCCGTCGCACCCGGCTGGCGAAGGCGTCGTCGAGCACGGACTGTGCGGGCCTTCCGATGCCCTCGCGCCAGTCATCGTCGCTGTCGTCGCCCATAACGTAGGCGCGCGCCTCGCTCAAACGTTGCTCCACGTCCTCATCAACCGTTTCCCGCTCCTTAGCGAGACTCTCCACGAACCAGTGCCCTTCGGCGGCTGTCGCCACGTCGAACACCTCCGAGGTTTCGATCGAATTGCGCTCCCTCGCGAAACGGCTGTCCTCTGCGAACACGGCCGATCCGTCGCACCAAGCATCCAGCACGACCGGCCCAAGATCGGGGTCAGACGGACGCACCTCGGCCCACTCGTGGTCCTCGTCCTCGTTTTCGTGTGCGACTATGTGCACGCTTTCGTCCGGTCGGCGCCCCGCTTGCAGAGCTCGCGCGCCATATGCCAAAACCCCTATCGAGGCGCGCACCCCGCAATTGCCAGCGCCGTACATACGGCTTGCCGCCGCATCGGCGATACACGAGTCGACGTCGCCGCCATCGATCATCGGGGTTGCGGTCTCCAACAAGTCCTCCGCCGCTCGTCGCGCGGCCAACGTCAGGACCACGCTTTCGCCGTTTGTCCTGGTGATGTCGGTATCGACATTGCCACGCCCATGCGGCAAGGCGGCCCGCACGTCGTTGACGGCGTCATCAGCGGTGCGCAGCGCTGCGATGCCCTTCCCACTGACGGGGCGTCGGTCGATGGTGCGCGCTAGCAGGTAACCGGCTAGTGGCAAGCGTTGCTCGGCCACCGACGTGGACGACGACGCTATCAGAGCGGTCAGCAGATCGTGGCGTCGTTCGCGCAGAGGTCGCTCGCAGCCCCCAGCAACATCGGCGTCCCCTCGATTCTCGGCCGCCGTCCCATGGAATGCGGGTCGCCGTGGCAAGCCTGCGAGCAACCCGGCCGCGCTCGCTGTGGCTTCCGTCGACCGCTGCCTCTTTGGAGGTGCGGGATGTGCATCGGCAGGTGCGATTGGGGAGGTGGACGCCTGCTTCCCGGAAATCGGCTCCATGATGTCCTTCTCGACAATAGCAATATGTACGACCTGCGGCACCTTATTGGCCCAGGGTAAGGGGAGCAGGAAAGGCTTGGCACGGGGCGTCTGCTCACCTCGTGTGCAGCGCGCGGCGGCAACGTCGCACAGCGAGCGCGGCCGCCGAAACGGACAGCATGGGGCCGTCTCGTGTGCAGCTTGATGGCCAAGCCGAAGCCTTGCGCAAGAAAACGAAGGAGTCGGACTGCCAACGTCCGGTCAACCTGGCCAGGAACTGGGCGGCCTTTTGTGTCTCGACATGAAAATTCTCATAGGCTCCGGACCGGACGACTACACCCTGCGGTTCTCCATGAACAGGAATGAATCGGCCATTTCTAGTCGTGTCAGCCATCTTCCGCACCGTGCCGATGGCAGCCGGGTGTCCAGGGATGAGTGCCATAGCATCATTCTCACCCTGCCGCGTAAAGTACCCCAGCCTGCGGAGCGTGTCTCCCAAGGCGA
The DNA here is from genome assembly GCA_021153565.1 of Rhizobacter sp. Lineage (GTDB taxonomy): Bacteria > Pseudomonadota > Gammaproteobacteria > Burkholderiales > Burkholderiaceae_C > Albitalea. The sequence continues at coordinate 3,685 of JAJKJU010000118.1, read as the reverse complement.
ACGTGCGGCTCGCAGTGTCCCAGCGATCGATTGAAGACAGGCGTGCGCTGCCAGGTCCGCTGGGATTCATCGTTCGCCAAAGATCAGCATCAATGTGCACATTGATCTGCGCTCCGCCGGTCTGCGCAGCACCGTGCCTGGTGCGTCAAGGATGGTGGATTTGCCGCTATCGCCGGGTCCTATGAGGCAGTTCACTCCGGCCGCGGGGCACCAATCTAAAGAACGGACCGCCCGAAAATTCCGGATTTCGACCTTTCGTATGCGCGCCAAGCTTCCTCCTGTGCCGGTTCCCGGTCATAGCATTGCAGGAAGGGTACTTCATGCGGCGGGCGACGACGCACGGCAGTATCGACAGCGCTGACCCGGTGCCAATTAGCTCGGCGATAGCGGCCAACCCCGCAGATCTCTCCACGATCGACGATCGCCGATACGCCGAGGACCTATTACCCCTCGGAACAGGCTTGGTCGACCACCGTACGAGTTTTCAAAAGAATCGGCAGAAAGCTGTCGGTCGCTGGGTCCAACGGCAGGAACTGGCCGACAAGCGACCTCTGCCGTCATGTTGAATAGGCAAGAGAGGCTCATTGCGAGCGTAACCCAAACGCAATACAATTCTCTGATGAAGTCCGCTGTCATACCCCAAATCCGCGTCGAGCCAGAGCTGCGCGCTGAGCTTGAATCCGTACTCAGGCAGGGCGAAACCCTGACCGACTTCGTCGAAGCGACTGTGCGAAACGCCATCGCTTTCCGGCGCGTCCAGACCTCATTCAATGATCGTGCACAAGCAGCGTCCGAGGCGTACCACCAGACGGGCGTTTCAGTGCCCGTTGAGACCGTCCTGAAGAGATTCCAATCCAAGCTTGACGCCAAGCGCAAGAAGCTCGGCCGATGAATTTTGTCGTTGAGCTGTCTCCTACGGCCGAAGCTGACCTGGAACGCCTCTTTGACTTCTTGCTCGACCAAGCCGACACAACCGAAGACCTTGATCGCGCCCAAGCCGCGATCGACGCTGTCAGGGCGACGGTGCAGCACAGGCTGGCGATCACGCCCTTCAGCTTCCGCAAAGCGGCCCAGGACCCAGCACAGCGGGAATTGATCATCCCGTTCGGAGGCACCGGGTATGTCGCGTTGTATGAGATCGTCAGTACGTCGAAAGTCGTCGTGTTGGCGGTGCGCCACCAGCGTGAAGAGGACTATCACTGACACCGATCGATCGAGCATCGATAGCCATGCTTCTTGTGCAAGCGCTCGTTCGAGCGCACGGTTTCGTGGCGCTGGTGCGACGAATGGGTGGCCAGGTCCAGCGTTCTGGTGGCTACCCTGGGTTGCTTCCACTGCGACATCAACGAGGCGCGATGCCAGGAACCGGCCTGTCACAACCGTCGGCAAATGGCCGGGACGGTGAGTACCAGGCGATGCCCAGCAGCAGTCCTTTGGCGTTATTGCCAGATTGCTCAGCGGCAGCTGTCGGCCAACGTCGCGAACGGGTAGTCCCGGCCACGAACGGTCGTAGGCGAATGTCGGGTCTCCGGCGCTATCAAAGCCAGCACGCGCGACTGTCCAACAGCCAGACGCGTCGCACGCTTGCGGCGCGCTAAGACGTTGGGCGTCCCCGATTCTCCGCGGACCATGATGGCCATCGACCATGTTGATGGCGCTGAGCGAGCTTAGCGACCAGCCGGTGAAGCAGCACCGCCTCACCAGTTTCTCCACCAGCAGGCGCATCAGCTCGCCTTTGAGCCTGAAACCTCAGGCCGCGACGATCCCCGCCCGCGCGAACGGCAGTCGCCGCACCTTCGGCCCGCCCAGCTTCGCAATGGCGTTCGCCACCGCCGGCGCAAGCGGCGGCACGCCCGGTTCGCCGACACCGGTGGGCGCGACCGTGCTCGGCACGATGTAGACCTCGACCTTCGGCATCTCGTGGATGCGCAGCGACTTGTAGGTGTCGAAGTTGCGCTGCGCGGCGCGGCCGCGCTGAAGCTCGATCTCACCGTAGTACAGCGCGCCGAGCGCGAAGCCGATGCATCCCTCCATCTGCGCCTTGATCACATCAGGGTTGACGGCTACGCCGCAGTCGACCGCGCAGACCACGCGCTCGACCTTGACCTTGCCGTTCTTCATCGACACCTCGGCGACCTGCGCGACGAACGAGCCGAACGACTCGTGCATCGCGATGCCTTGCGCGAGCCCGGCGCGTGTCGGCTTGCCCCAGCCGGCCTTGTCGGCCGCCAGCTTGAGCACGCCAGCGGCGCGGTCGCTCTTGTCGAGCAGTGCGAGGCGGAACGCGAGCGGATTCTTGCCCGCCGCACGCGCAAGCTCGTCCATCATCGTTTCCATCACATACGCGGTATGCGTGTTGCCGACCGAACGCCACCAGAGCGGTTTGACCGCGAGCGCGGTCGTGTGCAGGTCGGCCGTCATCATCGGCAGTGCGTATGGAGTCGGCGACACACCCTCGACCGAGGTCGGGTCGATGCCGTCTTTCACCAGCGCCTCCATCGCGGTGCCGGCCATGATCGATTGGCCGACGACCGTGTGCTGCCAGCCGGCGATCTTGCCTTGCGCGTCGATGCTGGCCTTGACGGCGTGCACGTACATCGGCCGGTACAGGCCCGCGCCCATGTCGTCTTCACGCGAGTATTGAAGCCGCACCGGCGCGCGCCCGTCGATCGCCTTCGCGACGTTGACGGCCGCGACCGTGAAATCGCTGTAGGCGTTGGCACGCCGCCCAAAGCTGCCGCCCGACAACAAGGTGTGCAGCTTGACCTTCTCCATCGGCAGGCCCGCGGCCTTCGCGGCGAACATGTGGTCGAAGGTCGGGAACTGGTGGCCCGACCAGGTTTCGAGCATGCCGTCGTGCAACCAGGCCACGCAGTTCATCGGTTCCATCGTCGCGTGCGCGAGGAATGGGAACTCGTAGACCGCTTCGATCGTCTTCGCGGGCGCCATCTTCGGCGCGTCCTTCGCTGGCCGTGCGAACGGCTTGCCAGCCGTCGCGGCCTGCGCCTTGTACTGCGCGAGCAGCGCGTCGGAATCGAGCTTGCCGCTCTCGGCCTCGTCCCACACGACCTTCAGTGCGCGCCGCCCCTGCAGCACCGCCCAGGTGCCCTTGCCGACAACGGCGACGCCTTCCGGCACCTGCACCACGTCGGTCACGCCCTTGACCTTCTTCGCGTCGGCTGCATCGAACGAGACCAGTTTCGCGCCGAACGATGGCGGCCACGCGATCACCGCGGTCAGCAGGCCGGGCAGCTTGACGTCGATCGTGTACGTCGCGGTGCCGTTGCACTTCTCGGCCGAGTCGACGCGCGGCGTCGCATCGCTCTTGCCCATCAATGTGAACTGCGCGGGCGTCTTCAGCACCGGGTTCGCGGGCGGCGCCTGCTTCGCGGCGGCGGCGGCCATCTCGCCGTAGGTAGCGCGCTTGCCCGAGGCGTGGCTCAGCACGCTCTTCTCGGCCTTCACCTCGCTGGCCGGTACCTTCCACGCATCGGCGGCAGCGGCGACCAGCATCGCTCGCGCGGTCGCGCCGGCGCTGCGCATCTGCAGGTACGAGTTCGCGATCGCCGACGAGCCGCCGGTGCCCGGCGTTGGTGCATGGATACCGCCGTATCGGGACGGTAGGATCGGTTTTTCAGATCGATCAGACCCGCTGCGCCATATGCCGAATAAGTTCAACGCCGAG
>JAJKJU010000117.1 GCA_021153565.1 Rhizobacter sp. | reverse complement strand
GCTCCCTCTCCCGCTTGCGGGAGAGGGCCGGGGTGAGGGCGCGGCCCCTCAGGCATTCTCAGCGATGAAACCCTTTACCGCTTGAGCATCGACCCGCATCACCTTGAACCGCTTGGGCAATTGCTCAATGCCGCGCATCGCTTCCGGCCGATCCGGCTCGCGCCCAAGCGCTTCGACGATGGTCTCGGCGAACTTCGCAGGCAGGGCTGTTTCCAGGACGATCATCGGCACGCCACTCTCCAGGTGCTCTCGGGCCACCTTGAGCCCGTCCGCAGTGTGTGTGTCGATCATCACGCTGAAACGCTGCCACGTGTCGCGAATGGTGGCGAGGCGGTCGGCATGCGTGCTGCGGCCCGACGCGAAGCCGTAGTTCGCGATGCGCCTGAACTCATCGGCGCTGACGGTGAACGAGCCGTGATCCTCGACATCCGTCTTGAACAACTGCTTCGTTCTCGCGCCATCACGGCCGAGCAGATCGAACACAAAACGCTCGAAGTTCGACGCCTTCGAAATGTCCATCGACGGACTCGACGTCTCATGCGTTTCGGTGCTGCCGCGAACGCGATACGTCCCGGTGCGGAAGAACTCGTCGAGCACGTCGTTCTCGTTGGTCGCGAGCACCAAGCGCTTGATCGGCAACCCCATGCTGCGCGCCACGTGGCCGGCGCAGATGTTGCCGAAATTGCCGGAGGGCACTGCGAAGCTCACGACTGGAAGCTCCGATGAGGTATCGACGGGTGCCTTGGTCGCCTGGAAATAGCCGGCGAAGTAGTAGACGACTTGAGCAAGCAATCGCGCCCAGTTGATCGAGTTCACCGTGCCGATCTTGTGCCGGCGTTTGAACTCCAGGTCATTGGACACTGCCTTCACGATGTCCTGGCAATCGTCGAACACCCCTTCGATGGCGATGTTGTGGATGTTTGCATCCTGCAGGCTGAACATCTGCGCCTGCTGGAAGGCGCTCATGCGGCCGTGCGGGCTGAGCATGAAGACCTTGACACCTTTCTTGCCACGCATAGCGTATTCGGCCGCGCTGCCGGTGTCGCCTGATGTCGCGCCGAGGATATTGAGCGACTCGCCACGCCGGCCCAACTCGTACTCGAACAGGTTGCCCAGCAACTGCATCGCCATGTCCTTGAACGCGAGCGTCGGTCCGTTGGACAGTGCTTCGAGCTGCATGCCGGCTTCGAGTGACTTCAAGGGCGTGATTTCGCGCGTGCCGAACACTTCGGGTGTGTAGGTCTTGGCGACGATCGTCTTCAGGTCGGCCGCAGGAATATCGTCGATGTAGAGCGACAAAATTTCAAATGCCAGCTCGTGATACGACAGCCCGCGCCATTTGGCGAGCGTGGCCGCATCCACCTTCGGGTACTGAACTGGCAGATACAGACCGCCGTCCGGCGCCAAGCCTTCGAGCAGGATGTCCGAAAAGCCGCGCTCGGTACGGTCGCCCCGCGTGCTGATGTACTTCAACGCCTGCTCCGGATCAATTGAGTTCTTCCTTGCGGATACGCACGATGGGTGCAAGCACTGTCGGCAGGGTCTGCATCTGCGCGATGGCTTCGTTCATCTTGCCTTCGATGGTCTCATGCGTGAGGATGATCACGTCGGTCTTGGTCTGCCCTTCGGCATCCGCATCTTGCGGGCGCTGCAGCAATGCGTCGATTGAGATGTTGGAGTCAGCGAGGATGCCCGTGATGCGTGCCAGGACGCCGGCCTGATCGGCCACCTGCAAGCGCAGATAGAACGAAGTCACCACCTGCTCGATAGGCAGGATCGGCGTGGTCGCGAGTTCGTCAGGCTGGAAAGCAAGGTGCGGCACGCGATGATTCGGGTCGGCCGTGTGCAAACGCGTGATATCCACCAGATCGGCCACGACGGCGGATGCCGTGGGCTCCGATCCTGCGCCCTTGCCGTAATACATCGTCGTGCCGACGGCATCGCCATGCACCAGCACGGCGTTCATCGCGCCTTCGACGTTGGCGATGAGCCGCTTGCTCGGCACCAGCGTTGGGTGCACACGCAGCTCAATGCCCGCGTCGCGACGACGCGTGATCCCCAGCAGCTTGATCCGATACCCCAGTTGCTCGGCATACGTGATGTCCGCCGCCTGCAGCCTGGTGATGCCTTCGACATAGGCCTTGTCGAACTGCACCGGAATACCGAACGCGATGGCGCTGACGATGGACGCCTTGTGCGCCGCGTCCACGCCCTCGATGTCAAAGGTCGGGTCGGCTTCCGCGTAGCCCAGGCGTTGCGCTTCCTTCAGCACCACGGCGAAGTCGAGCCCCTTGGCGCGCATCTCCGAGAGGATGAAGTTGGTCGTGCCGTTGATGATCCCGGCAATCCACTCGATGCGGTTCGCGGTCAGGCCTTCGCGCAGCGCCTTGATGATGGGGATGCCGCCGGCCACCGCAGCCTCGAACGCGACCATCACGCCCTTCTCGCGCGCCGCCGCGAATATCTCGGTGCCATGTACCGCAAGCAGCGCCTTGTTGGCCGTGACAACATGCTTGCCAGCGGCAATGGCTTCCATCACCAGCGCCTTCGCGATGCCATAGCCGCCAATCAACTCGATGACGATGTCGATGTCGGGGTTTGCAATCACCTGGCGCGCATCGGACACGACCTTCACCTGGTCGCCCACGATTTGCTGCGCACGCGCGGTGTCAAGGTCGGCCACCATGGTGATCCCGATGCCACGGCCGGCGCGGCGTCGAATTTCTTCCTGGTTGCGACGCAGCACGTTGAACGTACCGCTGCCGACAGTTCCGATGCCGAGCAGACCGACTTGGATGGGTTTCATGGTGCGGGTGGCCTTTAGGCGCCTCTTAATGGGAATGACGTTTGCTGTAGTGATCGAGGAAGCGCGCGATACGACCGATGGCATCGGTCAGGTCATCGGAGTTCGGCAGGAACACCAGACGAAAATGGTCGGGCTGCGACCAGTTGAAGCCCGTTCCCTGCACGATCAGCACTTTCTCTTCGGCGAGCAGCTCATAGGCGAACTGCTGGTCGTCGGCGATGGGGTAAAGCTTCGCGTCGAGCTTGGGAAACATGTAGAGCGCCGCCTTGGGCTTGACGACGCTCACGCCTGGAATCTGCGAGAGCAGGTCATAGGCGAGATCGCGCTGGCGGCCCAGGCGGCCAGTGGGCGCGACGAGATCCTTGATGCTCTGGTAGCCACCGAGCGCAGTTTGAATCGCGAGCTGCCCAGGGGTGTTCGAACACAGCCGCATCGAGGCCAGCATGTTCAGCCCCTCGATGTAATCCTTGGCATGGCGCTTCTCGCCAGACACCACCATCCAGCCTGCGCGATAACCGCAGGATCGGTAGTTTTTGGACAGCCCGTTGAAGGTCACGAAAAGCACGTCGTCGGCCAAAGACGCGATGCTGGTATGCGTTTCGCCGTCGTACAAGGTCTTGTCGTAGATCTCGTCGGCGAACACCACGAGTTCGTTCTGGCGCGCCACATCGACGATCTGCTGAAGCACCTCGACTGGGTACAGCGCACCCGTCGGATTGTTCGGATTGATGACGACGATGGCCTTGGTGTTGGCCGTGACCTTCTTCTTGATGTCGTCGATGTCGGGCAACCAGCCCGATTGCTCGTCGCAGATGTAGTGCACCGGCGTTCCGCCCGAAAGCGCCACGGCAGCGGTGTACAGCGGGTAGTCGGGCGACGGAATCAGCACTTCGTCGCCGTCGTTGAGCAGTGCATTCATGCTCATCACGATGAGCTCCGACGCACCGTTGCCAAGGTACACGTCATCGACTGCGACGCCGCGAATACGCTTTTCCTGGGAATAGTGCACCACTGCCTTGCGCGGGGCGAACAAGCCCTTGCTGTCGGTGTAGCCCGCCGTGTGCGGCATGTTGCGGATCATGTCCTGCACGATCTCGTCGGGCGGCTCAAGGCCGAACGCGGCGATGTTGCCGATGTTCAGCTTGATGATCTTCTGGCCCTCGTCTTCCATCTGGCGTGCCTTGTCGAGCACCGGGCCACGAATGTCGTAGCAGACGTTGGCGAGCTTGCTCGACTTGGCGATGGGTTTCAACGGACTTCCCTCCGGGGGCAACGCGGGCGAAAATGCTGCGGCGCAAACCTATAATTTAACCACACGCTTCCCGTGGAAACGCCGTGAAACTTCAAGCCGAACGAATCGAAGGAACCAACGCCATCGCAAGACACAGCGCAGACGGCGTGATCGTCAGCGGCCGCGAGCATCGCTCGAGCGTGATCGTGCCCTGGCGAGGCGACGTCATCGACTGGCCGGCCATCTCGTTCGATGATCTGAAGGACACCCACTTCAAGACGCTCGCCGATTTGAAACCCGAACTCGTCATTTTTGGAAGCGGCGCGCGAATCCGGTTCGCAAAACCCGACGTTCTGCGGCCACTGATCGATGCGCGAATTGGCATTGAAACCATGGATACGCCGGCTGCTTGTCGAACCTACAACGTGCTATTGGCTGAGGGCCGGACAGTCGTTGCGGCACTGCTCTTCGAAGGGTCGCCAAGTACGACGCGATAAGTGCTTTTCCGTACGAGCGCAGCCATCAGGAAGATGGCTCGCTTCACTTATAATTACCGGCTACGCCCACGAAGCGCAACAGAGCAGAATACTTCATGACGCCAGCCCTCAACAAACCCCTGCCGGAATTTGAAGCGCTTGCAACTGGGGGCGTGAAATTCACGCCCACTGCCTTTGCCGGCCAGACCGTTGTTCTCTATTTCTACCCCAAGGACAACACCCCTGGCTGCACCACTGAAGCAATGCAATTCCGTGACCACCACAAGGATTTCGTGAAGGCTGACGCGGTCGTATTCGGCGTTTCGCGCGACAACATGGCGTCGCATGACAAGTTCAAGCAAGCGCTTGAACTGCCTTTCGAGCTTATTGCCGACACCGAAGAAAAGCTCTGCCACATGTTTGGCGTGGTCAAGAACAAGATCATGTACGGGAAGAAAGTCAAGGGCATCGAGCGCTCCACCTTCCTGATCGACGGCAATGGCGTGCTCCGCGCCGAATGGCGTGGCCTCAAGGTGGCAGGCCACGTCGAGGAAGTTCTGAAGTCCGTCAAGGCACTGAAGAAAGCAGCCTGATTGTCGGTTGCCCCGCGTCACGCTGACCAACCCGAAGCCGGACCCCAGTCTGGCTTTGTCTTTCAGATTCTTTCATTTGCTCTTGTCGTTTGAGCCTTTTGTGTAATCGAGATCGTTGCCAAGTGCAAAGCTATGCTTCCGGTGAGACATTGGGTTGTCGGGCCGTCGGCGATGTGCATAATGGCTCATGCTCGTGAGTTGTGAAACGCGCACTTTCTCCATCAAGCCGCACAGGCGACTGTGCGGCTTTTTTTCTTCTCAACTGCACCGGAGACGCAACCCCTCATGCCACTTCCAAAGCCGCCTGCCAAACGAGCTGCACTCCTGACCCAAACCGACTTCGACTCGCAGGCCGCGCCCAAACCGGGCAAACGATCGCAAAAGACACATCTTTCGGCCGAGCCAGCGTCGCCGCCTGAGCTCAGCATGTTCGACGAGACCGCCGAGACTGCGGCGCCTGTCATCCCGCCACAGGTGGAAACCCGACCTGTCCCCGCGGCAGCCAAGCGCGCCACGCCGGAGCCTCGGGCTCGCAAGCCGCGTGGCGAAGGCCCGCCCAGGCTCTTCGTGCTCGACACAAACGTGCTGATGCACGACCCGATGTCGCTGTTCCGCTTTGAAGAGCACGACATTTACTTGCCGATGATCACGCTCGAGGAACTTGACGGGCACAAGCGCGGCATGACCGAGGTGTCGCGCAATGCCCGGCAGGTCAGCCGTGACCTGGATGCGCTTGCTGCGAGCATGGGGGTCCGCGATGCAAGCGGCATGTCCGACGGTTTGGCGCTGTCCCGCACGGGCCACCGCGAGGCAGCAGGCAAGCTCTTCTTCCAGACCAACCTGGTCAACGTGAGCCTGCCGGCTGGCCTGCCACAGGGCAAGGCCGACAATCAAATTCTCGGCGTGGTCCAGGCCCTGAGAGAGCAGCAACCCAAGCGCGACGTGGTGCTGGTGTCCAAGGACATCAATATGCGCATCAAGGCGCGTGCGCTTGGCCTGCCTGCCGAGGACTATCACAACGACAAGACGCTGGACGACGGCGATCTGCTCTACACCGGCGTCCTGCCGCTGCCCATGGATTTCTGGGACCGGCACGGCAAGACCATGGAAAGCTGGAGCCAGGGCGGGCTCACCTACTACCGGATCAGTGGTCCGCTCGTGCCGGCCTTGTTGATCAACCAGTTCGTGTTCCTCGAAGCGCCAGGTGCCGCGCCGCTGTATGCCAAGGTAGCCGAAATCACGGGCAAGACCGCTGTGCTGCGGACGCTGCGCGAATACACACATCAGAAGAATGCAGTGTGGGGTGTCACGGCGCGCAATCGCGAGCAGAACTTCGCACTCAACCTGCTGATGGACCCGGAATGCGACTTCATCACGCTGACCGGCACGGCGGGCACCGGCAAGACCTTGATGACGCTGGCTGCCGGCTTGTCACAGGTGATGGACGAGCGCCGCTACACCGAGATCATCGTTACGCGCGTGACCGTGCCGGTGGGTGAGGACATCGGCTTCCTGCCAGGCACCGAGGAAGAAAAGATGAGCCCCTGGATGGGAGCGCTGGACGACAACCTCGAGGTCCTGTCCAAAAGCGACGGCGGTGGTGGCGAATGGGGCCGCGCGGCGACCAATGACCTCGTGCGCAGCAAGATCAAGGTCAAGAGCCTCAACTTCATGCGCGGGCGGACCTTCCTGAACAAGTTCGTGATCATCGACGAGGCGCAGAATTTGACGCCGAAGCAGATGAAGACTTTGATCACTCGGGCCGGACCGGGGACGAAGATCGTCTGCCTGGGCAACCTGGCACAGATCGACACCCCGTATCTAACAGAAGGCAGCTCAGGCCTGACCTATGCAGTCGACCGATTCAAGGGCTGGCCGCATTCGGGGCACGTGACGCTGGCTCGTGGCGAGCGTTCGCGTCTGGCAGATTTCGCGAGCGAGGTGCTTTGAGGGTTTTGTAGCCCGGGTGCAACCCGGGCTACAAATGCAAAAGGCCTCTATTCCGGGCCAAATCCTTACTTCAAGACTATTTCATCAGGTAGTCGTAGAACGCCTTGGCATTCGTTTCCCGCCCGAGAAAGTCCTTGACCAATTCTCGCGGCGGACGCTGCCCGCCCTGCGACAACACCGCGGTCCGGTAGCGCATGCCGACCTCAGGGTCGAGGTGATTCGCCTCAAACGCAGTGCGCAAGTCCATCGCCACAACCAGGCTCCACAGGTAGCCGTAATAACCGGCCGCATAGCCACCCGCGACGTGGCTGAAGCCGGCGGGAAACATCGTTCCCGTCGCATGGCCAAGCGGCGTGGCGCTCTCCATCTTGGTCCAGAGACTCATCGGCTCCGGTGCATCGGCCGCATACAGCGCCAAGTCGAAGCTTGCGAACAGATGCTGGCGTGCATAGCGAACACCTTTGCCGTAGTCGCGTGCCAGCACAGCCTTGTCGATCAGTTCATCGGGTACCGGCTTGCAGGTCTTGCACACGGTTGAAAAGAGCTTGAGCACTCGCTTGTCGTAGACCCAGTCTTCCAGCATCTGCGACGGCGCTTCGACGAAATCGCGCTGAACGCTGGTGCCGCCTTGCAATGAATATCGCGTGGCCGAGAGGTTGTTGTGCAGGGCATGGCCCATCTCATGCAGCATGGTCTCCAGTTCGCTGAGCGACAAGCCCTTCCGGTCCATGTTGACCACGTATGCGGCCTGCGGCACACGGCTCAATCGCGTCGATCCGTTGCGAAAGCTCCAGACCGCCGCATGGTTGTACTTGCCGTCTCGCGGGTACATGTCCACGTACAGAGTCGCGAGTGGCTTGCCCGTCTTGGCGTCGCTGACGGCGTAGGCCTGTACGTCCGGGTGCCACAGCTTGGCGTCGACACGCGTGTAGCGGATGCCAAGCATGTCCTCAGCCACCTTCATGATGAACTGCAGGCTTTCCTGAGGCGGGAAGTACTGGCGGAAGGCATCCTGGTCGACGCTGTAACGCTCGCGGCGCACACGCTCGGTGTAGAACTGCAAGTCCCAGCGCTCGAGCTTGGTCGAGTCCAGTGGCGTGCCCAGGTGCTTGGCCTTGGCCTCGCGCAGTTCGGCAAGTTCGCGTCCCTCACGCTCGCTCACGGCCACCTTCACTTCATCGAGGAAGCGCTGCGTGTTCGTGGTGTTCTCCGCCATGCGGCGACGCAGCTGAAAATCGGCAAAGCTCTTGATGCCGAACAGCTGCGCGTACTCTCGACGCAATTGAGCGATCTCGCCCAGCAGTTTCAAGTTGGCCTCGCCGCCCTCGGTGAGCTTGGCCCGATAGATTCGCTCACGGGTCACAGCGCTTTCGGCACGCTCGAGCACAGGCAGGTAAGTCGGATAGTCCAGCCCCAGCAAGACTCGGCCCGCATCGTCGCGCGGCTTGTCCTTCCACACCGACTCCGGGACGCCTCTTAACTCGTCGACGGTGAAAGGTACCTGGGTCTTGGCGTCACGAATGTTCTTGTTGAACTGCTGGTCGAGTTCGGTGATCCGGTCGCTGATTTGCTTCGCGCGCTGACGCTTGTCGGCCGGCAATGACACCCCTGCATCCTCGAAGGCGTCCATGGTCACGCGCATGAATTCGCGGTCGATGGCGTCGCTGGGCTTCACCTTGCGGGCGGCGTTGTAGAGCTTTTCGTTCTGGCCGAGGGTGGACGCGAAGTCCTGCCAACGCAGCGTGCAGGCCTGGGCGGCATCGCGTATGCCCTTGTCGGGGTGAACGTTGACAAGCAGCTCGATCGGACCGGAGACGTCTTCAACGTAGGCGTTGAGATCGTCGGAAGCTGCAGGCCACTTGGCGTCGGGGGCGTGCCTTTCAAGCGCCTTGACCCGCCGCTTGGCACCATCGATTCCGCGCTGGCAGGCCATCTCGACGGCTTTTGCATCGGCAAATTGAGGGAACGCCGGACCCGGCAGGGTCGGCGTGGCAAAGGAAGTTGCCGCGGTGAAAAGGGCCGCGGCAAACAGGAGTTGAAAGGTGGGTCGCATCGGGTCTCCAGCGATCGATCGGAATGATTCCCGCCTCGTGGGCGAAACCGTGAATTGTGCCGATGGAGTCCCAAGCGACCCCCAGGGTTCCACCCGGGTGCATCGCGGAACTGCGACGAATTGTTGTTTGCACTCAGCCTCTTAGAGGCTGAGAGTTTTTCGAGCGTGTCCGAGCAGCGCCTCAAAAGGCACCTGATCTAGGCGCAAAGCGCAGCCATAGCCCGGGCTATGGCGAGCATTTGCATCGACGAACAGGGGTCTTTTGGCGTGATGAGCGGGCATGATCGAAATACTCTCAACCTCTCAACCTCTCAACCTCTCAACCTCTCAACCTCTCAGCCTCTCAGCCTCTCAGCCGACCGCGACCAAGGTTTTGATCTGCGACAGCGCCGTCGGGTCTTCAATGGTCGTGAGGTCTCCCGGATCGCGCTGCTCGCACACCGCTTGGATGGCACGGCGCAGCAGCTTGCCCGAGCGCGTCTTCGGAAGCACACCCACGATGTACACCCGAGACGGCCGCCCCACCGCGCCGAGCTGCTGGTCCACCGTCTTCATGATCTCGCCTTCGAGCCGAAGCCTTGCGGCATCGTCGACGAGCCCGCTCGCGTCCTTCACCACAACGAAGGCCATCGCCACCTGCCCCTTGAGCTGGTCGGCCACGCCCACAACCGCCACCTCTGCCACGTTGGAATGGCTGGAGATGCTCTCCTCGATCTCACGCGTGCCCAACCGATGCCCCGCCACGTTGATCACGTCGTCGGTGCGGCCGAGGATGAAGTAGTAGCCGTCCTCATCGCGTATGCCCCAGTCGAAGGTGTTGTAGACCATGCGGCCCGGCACGGTGTTCCAGTAGGTCTTCACGAAGCGCGCGTCGTCGCGCCAGACGGTCTGCATGCAGCCGGGCGGCAAAGGCCCCTCGATGACCACCACCCCTTTCTGATTCGCACCCTTCAATTCTTCGCCGCTGGTTTCGTCGATGAGCTTCACGTCGTATCCGTACATCGCGACACCGGGACTGCCGAACTTGCTTGGCGCGCCCTCGATGCCGTTGGCGATGGTGAGAATGGGCCAACCGGTCTCCGTCTGCCAGTAGTTGTCGATCACCGGTTTGCCGAGCCCGTCTGCAATCCACTTCGCCGTGGTTTCGTCGAGCGGCTCGCCGGCGAGGAAGAGCGCACGCAGCGAAGTCAGGTCGTATTGCCTGAGGAATTTGGGATCGTGCTTCTTCAATACCCGCACGGCCGTCGGCGCGCTGAACATGGCCGTTACCTTGTACTTTTCGACGAGGCTCCACCAAATGCCCGCGTCCGGGCGGATCGGCAGGCCCTCGTACATGATGGTCGCCATGCCTGCGATCAGCGGACCGTAGACGATATAGCTGTGCCCGACCACCCAGCCGATGTCGCTGGTGGAAAAGAAGGTTTCGCCGGGCTGGCCGAGGAAGATGTGCTTCATGCTCGCAGCCAGCGCCACCGCATAGCCGCCGGTGTCGCGCTGCACGCCCTTGGGCTTGCCGGTGGTGCCGCTGGTGTAAAGCGTGTAGCTCGGGTGCGTCGCGCCTACCCACACACATGGCACCTTCGTCGCGAGGTGCTTTCGCCGCCATGCCGCGTAGTCTTCATCGCGACCTGCCGTGCGCTCCATCGGCGCAAGGCCGCGATCAACCAGCAGTACCCTGCCCGGCTTGTGACTCGCGAGGCGGATCGCCTCATCGAGCAGCGGCTTGTAGGCCAGCACTTTGCCCGCGCGGCTGCCTGCATCGGCGCTCACGATCACCGCGGGTTGTGCGTCGTCAATGCGGGTCGCCAAGCTGCCGCTTGCGAAGCCGCCGAACACCACTGAATGGATGGCACCGATGCGTGCACAGGCCAGCATTGCGAAGGCCGCCTCTGGAATCATCGGCATGTAGATGAGCACGCGATCGCCCTGGTTCACGCCGAGGTCCATGAGGCTCGCGGCCATGCGCTGAACTTCTTCGTGCAACTGGCGGAAGGTGTAGATCCGCTCCTCGTGCGTTTCGCTGGATACGAAGATCAACGCCGGCTGATCGGCCCGGTCTTTCAGATGCCGATCAATCGCGTTGTGGCAGAGGTTGGTTTGCCCGCCAACAAACCAGCGAGCAAACGGCGGGTTGTCGTAGTCACACACCGTCTCGAAGGGTCGATGCCAATCGATGAGTTCGGCTTGCTCGGCCCAGAACGCGTTCCGGTCGTTGATGGATCGTTGGTGAACATCGGCGTATCGGGTCATGGGAGCCTCGGTGCGGATCGTGAATCGGATGCGGAATCTGTGACTTCAGAGGCTGAGAGTATTTCGAGCGTGTCCGAGCAGCACGTCAAAAGGCGCCTGATCTAGGCGCAAAGCGCAGCCATAGCTCGTGCTATGGCGAGCATTTG
>JAJKJU010000116.1 GCA_021153565.1 Rhizobacter sp. | reverse complement strand
TCGATCATGCCCGCTCATCACGCCAAAAGACCCCTGCTCGTCGTTGCAAATGCTCGCCATAGCCCGGGCTATGGCTGTGCTTTGCGCCTAGATCAGGTGCCATTTGACGCGCTGCTCGGACACGCTCGAAAAACTCTCAGCCTCTGACGCCACAAGCTGCGCACCAAAAGCACTGCACTTTCGGCGCGCGAATTAAATTCGCTCAAGGCATTATTTGCTCATCCGATATCCCAGGGATTGATCCAAATCAAACCCAGACAGATGAGCGGGAGATCCCCGACGCCTGTCTTGAACCGCGCAACGGAGACCGAGACGATGACTGTCTTGCTTGAAAGCGAACGACCCACGAAAGCACTGCCTGCCGCAGTGCCCCACCCAAGCCGGCCCTCCGCCGCCTGCCCGAATGCGGCGCACAGCGGCGAATACCTGAGTTTTCGCATCAGCGACGAAGAGTATGCGTTGGGGATCCTGAACGAGCAACTGCTCGGCAGCCACTCGGTCGGCCTGCTCGAAGCCGGCGACGCACACTGAACCCTACCCACACCCTGCCCGTACACCCCACCAGCCCCCCCACCAGCACCCCACAACAAGCGGAGCCGAAATGCGCAGCAATCTTCCCGTCACCCAACGCGAATACGATTTTCCCGCCGATGCAACGCTGATGTCGACCACCGACACGCAGAGCCACATCAATTACGCCAACGCCGCCTTCGTCTCCGTCAGCGGCTTCGAGCGCAGCGAGATCATGGGTCAGCCCCACAACATGGTGCGCCACCCCGACATGCCCACCCAGGCCTTCGGCGACATGTGGTCCACGCTGAAGGCGGGCAAGTCGTGGACGGCGCTGGTGAAGAACCGCCGCAAGAACGGCGACCACTACTGGGTGCGTGCGAACGCCACGCCCATCATTCGCGGCGGTCAGGTCACCGGCTACATGTCGGTGCGCACGAAGCCCAGCCGCGACGAGATCGCCGGCGCCGAGGCCTTGTACCGAGAGTTCCGCGAGAACCGCGCCGGAAACAAGGCCTTCCATCAGGGATTGATCTTCGCACGGGCTGGCTGCGCTGGACCTCCGCGTTCCAGACGATGCCGGTGCGCTGGCGCATCCGCCTGGGCCTGCTCGCCGCTGGCGCGCTGGGCGTCGCCGGCGCTGCAGCTTGCGGCATCGGCGGCGTGGCACTGGGCGCGTTCGCGGCCGGAGCTACCGTGGTGTCTGGCGCCATCTCGGCCTGGCTGGAATTGCAGATTGCCAGCCCGTTGGCCATGGTCGAACGTCAGGCGCTCAGCGTCGCGGCAGGCCAGCCGGCCGCGAACGTGCATCTGAACCGCGTTGACGAGATCGGCATGATCCTGCGCACGGTCAATCAGTCGGGCCTGAACCTGCGTTCGCTGGTCGACGACGTGAGCGAGCAGGTGGGTGGCGTCAGCACCGCCAGCGGCGAGATCGCCCAGGGCAACAACGACCTGAGCGCGCGCACCGAGCAGGCCGCCTCCAGCCTGCAGGAGACAGCCTCGTCGATGGAGCAGATGACCTCGACGGTCAAGAACAACGCCGACACCGCGCAGCAAGCCGCCCAACTCGCCAGCAACGCCAGCGTGGCCGCCGCCAAGGGCGGTGAAGTGGTGGGCCAGGTGGTGAACACGATGCAGGCCATCACCACATCGAGCAAGAAGATCGCCGACATCATCGGCACCATCGACGGCATCGCCTT
The DNA here is from genome assembly GCA_021153565.1 of Rhizobacter sp. GTDB lineage: Bacteria > Pseudomonadota > Gammaproteobacteria > Burkholderiales > Burkholderiaceae_C > Albitalea. The sequence continues at coordinate 6,077 of JAJKJU010000116.1, read as the reverse complement.
CCAGACCAACATTCTGGCGCTGAACGCGGCAGTCGAAGCCGCGCGGGCCGGCGAGCAGGGCCGTGGCTTCGCCGTGGTGGCCGGCGAAGTGCGCAGCCTCGCGCAGCGCAGCGCCGAAGCGGCCAAGGAGATCAAGTCCCTCATTGGCGACAGCGTCGAGAAGGTCGAGAACGGCGCCAAGCTGGTGGACCACGCGGGCCAGGCGATGGGTGAGATCGTTTCGCAGGTGCGCCGCGTCACCGATCTCATCAACGAGATCAGCAGCTCGACGATGGAACAGTCCAGCGGCATCGGCCAGGTCAACATCGCGGTGGCGCAACTGGACCAGATGACGCAGCAGAACGCCGCACTGGTGGAGCAGTCGGCCGCGGCAGCTGGTAGTCTGAAGGGACAGGCCGGCCGCCTGGTGGAGGCCGTCGGGGTCTTCAGTCGGAGGTAGGTGGACGGGCCGCGCTGGGCGGGCTTGCGGCTCGCCCCATCGACGCGGACTCGTGGACAACGCCGGCACCGAGGCGGTCGGCGTTTACAGCCCGCGTTGAGCAATGTCACCCAGCCGCGCGAGCAAGCCCTTCCGAGTTTCGACTCTCAGCCTCTCAGCGGTCAGCTTCTGGATGTAAGACCAATACCGGGATCCGGGTGTGCGTCAGCACCTTGTGCGTCTCACTGCCCAGCAGCAAGGCCTTGATGCCCTTGCGCCCATGCGACGCCATCACAATCAGGTCGCACTGCCGCTGTTCAGCCGTGGCAATGATCTGTTCGTAAGGGTGATCGCCGGTGACGGCCACGGCGTCGCAGAAGACGTCCGCCTGCGTGGCCACCGCAGAGAGCTTGCTCAGGTATTCGTCAGCGTGGCGCCGTGCGTCCACCTCGAACTGCCGCCGCGTGTCCTGTAGGGACTCCACGGCATAGCTCACCAGATGGTACTCGGGCATCACAGTGATGCCGGTGACCTTGGCGCCGACCGAACGCGCCAGCTGAACGGCCTTCTGAATCGCGAGATCGGACAGCGGTGAACCGTCCGTCGGCAGCAAGAGATGCTTGAACATGGTGACCTCCCGTGGTCAGCCAACGCCACATGCCGCCGCGTCGAGCACGACCCGGCGACCCCTTTGGCCCGCACGACCGAAGCCCGTGCACGACCGAATTCATTGTGCGCTCGGCCGCTTCACCTTGCCAGCTGTGCACTCCCTTTGGGGTCGCCCCGGGGTTCCCCTGCATGTTTCTGAAGAGCCTGAAGGTGTTCCCCAATGCGAGTGTTTGCGCCTCCGTGCGAATCGATGGGCTTGCCTTCTTGCCCAGGCTCGCGCCCAGTTGCCGGCGCAGGATGCCTTGAACGCCATCGGTGGCCCAGAACTGCAGCGGGTTCGAGGGGCTGAAGCGCACCGTTCCTCCGGCAACCTGATGAAGTCCAGGGTGACACGATGGGGGCCATCTTGTCGAAGCGCCAGTAGGGCAGCGTCACCGAAGGATCGATCGCCTGCTGCTCGCGCTCAAGGTCTATGAGATCTGACCGATGCCAAGGCAGGAATCCCGGGCCGCCGTGAACCTGCGCGTCGGCGGCGCCAGTCACATTCATGTTGCCGTGAAAACGATGCACCGAGCGTTGGGCTGGCTCCCTCTATCACGCCAAGCGCGGTAGCAGTAAGAACTACGGTGGTCCTGGCCAGTGCTTGCCACTGACTGTTGACGGCGGGCATGCTGAATGCGTACCCTGTTTCATGCCAGACACTCAGCCTGACGACGACATCCAGACCCCGCCCGACGAGGCCACAGTGGCCCCTGATCCTCTGCCGTCCGAGGAAGCGCCAGAGCCCGAGCGTGTGCTGCTTCACATGCCGGTCGGCGTGCGAAGCGTGTCCCTCGCGGTGCTGGCGGTGCTCGCCACGGTGTTTGCGCTGCATTGGGCGAGCGCAGTCTTCATTCCGCTGATGCTCGGCATCACCTTCAGCTACGCGCTGACGCCAATCGTCGACCGCATGGCACGCGTGCGCATTCCGCGTGCCATCGGCGCGGCGCTGTTGATGACCAGCATGCTCGGGGGCGTGGGCTGGACGGCTTACGCGCTGAGCGACGATGCAACCACGCTCATCGAATCGCTGCCCGATGCAGCGCAAAAGGTGCGTCTTGCCCTGAGAGCGAAACGCAATCGCTCGGAAACTGCCATGGACAAGATGCAGAGGGCTGCCACGCAACTGGAGCAGGCCGCGCAAGAAGGCAGCTCGACGTCACCGTCCGCCGATCGCGGCGTGACGCGGGTGCAGATAGAGCGGCCCAAGTTCAACATCAAGGACTACTTCTGGACCGGCACGCTCGGCCTGGTCGCGTTGCTCGGGCAGGCGTCAGTGGTGCTCTTCATCACCTTCTTTCTGCTGGCATCGGGCAACACCTTTCGGCGCAAGATGGTGAAGCTCGCCGGACCGACCTTTGCCAAAAAGAAGATCACGGTGCAGGCGCTCGACGAGATCACCGAACAGATTCAGCGCTACCTTCTGGTGCAGGCTTTCACGAGTATCGTGGTGGGCATCGCGACAGGGCTGTCGTTTCTTTTGATCGGCGTGCAGCACGCCGCGGTGTGGGGCGTCGCGGCTTGCGTGCTCAACTTCATCCCCTACATCGGGTCGCTGGTCATTACTGCCGCATCGGCGCTGGTGGGCTTCGTGCAGTTCGGCAGTGTCCACATGGCCTTGCTGGTGGCAGGCGTGTCGCTGGTGCTGCACACGATTTCGGGCTACCTGCTCACGCCGTGGCTCACGAGCCGCGCCAGCCGCATGAATGCGGTGGTGGTGTTCGTCGGCGTGCTGTCATTTGGCTGGCTGTGGGGTGTGTGGGGACTGCTGCTGGGCGTGCCCATCTTGATGATGGTGAAGGCGGTGTGCGATCGGGTGGACGATCTGAAGGCCATCGGGGAATTGCTCGGGACGTGATGTTCATGGTCCGGATCGCATCCAAGGATCGCACCGCGGGCGAGATCCGGGAGCGAGATCCGGGAGGGAGAGGCTAAGCCGGCCGTGTCGTTTGTGCTTGCGTCATGGGCATCTGCGAATACAGTCGCGCATGGCCGAACCCATCACACACACTCGACAACGCGACGCGATGCTGGCCGGAGCGACCGGATTGGTCGGCCGCGAGTTGCTGCGGCTGCTCATCGCCTCACCCGAGTACGCACGCGTGCATGTGCTCTTGCGCCGGCCTGCCAAGGGCCTGCCGTCGAGTCCGAAGCTGGAGCTTCACTACGTCGACTTCGCGCAGCTGTCGCCCATGCCGCCGGTTGACGATGTCTTCATCGCCCTGGGCACGACCATCGGCGTGGCGGGTTCGAAAGAGGCGTTTCGCCGCGTCGATTTCGATGCGGTGCTCAACACCGCGCGAGGCTGTGGGGTGCGTGGCGCGAAGCGGCTCGTCGTCGTTTCGGCGCTTGGCGCAAATGCGAGATCGCGCCTGTTCTACAGCCGCGTCAAGGGCCAGATGGAGCGGGCCGTCGCCAAGCTCGGGTACGAGAGTGTGGTCATCGTTCAGCCTTCGCTGCTGGTTGGCGATCGTGCCTCCCTTGCGCAGCCCAGGCGTTCTGGCGAGGAGTGGGCAATTCGCATGCTTCGCCCCGTGATGCGTTGGTTGCCCGTGGGGCTGCGGCCTATCGCTGCGGAGGCGGTCGCGCGGGCGATGATCGCTGCTGCACAAAAGGCTGAGCTGGGCGTGCAGATTCTGAAGTCGGGCGACATGCAACCCGCGTGAACGCGGATGCGATGCAAGGCGCTCCGAGCGCCGTGTGGCGAGCCACACAAGTGAGGAGCAACGCCGCAGCGCGCCCGTCCAGCGCTCCCAAAACGGGAAATTGTTTCGGGCCAAATCCTTATGCCGTCGGTTCCAGCCGGAATGTCGCGACTGCCCTGACCAGTTCATTGGCCTGGTTGCTCAGGCTTTGCGCGGCGGCGGCCGACTCTTCCACCAATGCGGCGTTCTGCTGCGTCACCTGGTCGAGCTGGACCACCGCGTCGCTCACCTGGCCAATGCCCATGGTCTGCTCCGAGGTCGCGGCGCTGATGTCGGCGAGCAGGGCGTTGACGCGCTGGACCTGCGTCACGATGTCGTTCATCGTCCGCCCGGCCTCATCCACTTGCCTGCTGCCGACGTCCACTTTCTCGACGCTGTCGTTGATGAGGCTCTTGATGTCCTTCGCTGCCGCGGCGCTGCGTTGCGCGAGCTGGCGAACTTCCGTGGCCACCACTGCAAAGCCGCGACCCTGCTCGCCCGCACGCGCGGCTTCCACCGCTGCATTGAGCGCGAGGATGTTGGTCTGCAATGCGATGCCGTCGATGACGCCGATGATGTCGCTGATCTTCTTGCTCGAGGCGCTGATCTGCAGCATCGTGCCAACCACATGTGCAACCACCTCCCCGCCTCGCGCTGCTACTGCGCTGGCCGACGTGGCGAGTTGTGCCGCCTGGCAGGCGGTCTCGGAGTTTGTCTTCACCGTGCTGCTCAGTTGCTCCATCGAGGCGGCTGTCTGCTGCAGATTGGAGGCTTGCTCCTCTGTACGCTGCGACAGATCGAGATTGCCGGTGGAGATCTGGCTGGTGCCGGTGGCGATGCTGTCGCTGCTCGCACGCACGGTGCCGACGACCTTGACCAGGTTCTCGTTCATCGATTTGAGTGCACTCAGCAGCTTGCCGGTTTCGTCGCGGCAGGTCACTTCGATGCGCGAGGTCAGGTCGCCCGTGGCCACCGTTTCGGCGATCTTTACGGCCTCTTTGATCGGGCGGGTGATCGAGCGAGTAAGCAACCAGGCGATGGCCGCACCAAGCAGCATCGCCGACAAGCCCAAGGCCAACATGAGGTGGCGTGTGAACGCGACGTCCTGATCGATCTTGATGCCGCTCGCTTCGGCGAGCTTGCGCTGATAGTCGGTCAGCGCCTTGACATGTCCCTGCAGGAGGTCAATGGCCGGTAGGGTTTCGCCGATCAGGGTCCGTGTGGCTTCGTCGCGCTTGCTTTCTTGCAGCAGTCGGTCCACCTTGGTGAATGAATCGACATAGACGACACGCGCTTCCTTGACCTTTGCCAGCAACGTTGCGCCTTCCGCTGAGTGCACCAGCTTGTCCAGCGTCGCCAACGATTCGCTGACGAGCGTCTTGTTGTTGTCAATGGCTTGATGGATGTGGGCGATCTGATCCTTGTCGGTGAAGAAGAACAGCTCCATCGTGAGGCGGGCATTGGCACGGGTCATGGAGTTCAATGTGGAAGCAGCGTCAGCCTTGATCCAATCCTGGTGGAAGACCTTTTCGGTGGACTCTGCCACGCTGTCGAAACGTGCCACGGCCAGCCAAATCATTGCTGCCATGAGCGCCAGCACGACTGCGAATCCCATGCCAAGCCGAGCGCCGATGTTCATATTCTTGAAGAAGCTCATGATGACTCCCTGTGAAGGCAAAATTTGATGTCATGCGCACAACGAGGCGCGGGCACGCTCCGGCAGCGCGGATCACGCGAGCCAAAGGGCCGTGGTCGATTCCGATCGAAACCGCGGTGTGACGAGGGGGGATGGCGGGCGCGTGCTGAGGGCCCGTCGCGCGATGGCGGATGGCGGCACGGCACGGCATGGCTGCGCGCACGCTCGTGATGGCCGCTTGCTTGGACGCAAGCCAGTGTGGAAAGCATGACCCTACTCCCTGAATTCGATTTTTTGCTGACCGGTCCAGGAATTCGAATGGAACTCCCACCGGTGATCTAGTGCTCTGCACCAGCGAATTGCAGGATCAATCTTGCCGTGGGGCGAGATGCCGCATCAAACAAACAACAACCGAATCGCAGCCCAGTTGTGAAGCAGAGCCAGGCGGTGCATTCGCACCTTTAGGACATGGCCCGGAATAACTTTCCGTTTGGGGGACGCTGGGCGAGATGCGATGCAAGGCGCTCCTCACTTGTGTGGCGAGCCACACAAGTGAGGAGCAACGCCGCAGCGCGCCCGCCCAGCGCCCTCAAAACGGGAAATTGTTTCGGGGTGCGCCGGGAGACCGGCAAGGAGGAAATGGTGCAAGTCCACTGCGATGAAGGTATAGCGAGCCACATCGGCCCCGAGC
>JAJKJU010000115.1 GCA_021153565.1 Rhizobacter sp. | reverse complement strand
GCGCTCCGAGCGCCGTGTGGCGAGCCACACAAGCGAGGAGCAACGCCGCAGCGCGCCCGCCCTGCGCCCCCAAAACGGGAAATTGTTTTGGGCCATGTCCTAAGACCAGTCATACCGACGATGGGTGAACAGCACATCGACAATGGCGTGCTGACCTGCATTGGACTGGGTGCCAACCTGGGCGATGCCGGCGCGGTATTGCGTGCCGCGCAAGATGCTCTGGCGGCATTGCCGATGAGTTCGCTCGTCGCCGTGTCGCCGCTCTATCGAAGTGCGCCGATCGATGCGACCGGCCCCGACTACCTGAACGCCGTCGCCTTGCTCCGAACGACGCTCGACGCCTGTGTCTTGTTGCGTGAGCTGCAACGGATCGAATTCGACCATGGTCGTGAACGCAGCATCCGCAACGCGCCGCGCACGCTGGACCTTGACCTCTTGCTTTACGGTGCCGAGTCCATTGCCACGCCCCAACTCACGGTGCCGCACCCCCGAATGCACGAACGTGCCTTCGTTCTTCGGCCCCTGCTCGATGTCCTGCCTGCGGCATCGATTCCCGGACTGGGCGCTGCCGCTGGCTTCCTGCCCCGAGTCGCCAATCAGCGCATCACTCGAATGACCCCATGATTGCCTTGCCGATTTCTGTCCAGACCACGCTGCTGCTCGTCGCATCGAACGTCTTCATGACCTTCGCCTGGTACGGTCACCTCAAGAGTCTCAATGACAAGCCTTGGTTCATCGCCGCACTGGTGAGCTGGGGCATTGCCCTTTTCGAGTACCTGCTGCAGGTGCCGGGCAATCGCATCGGCTACGACGGCGGACTCACGCTCGCGCAGTTGAAAATCATGCAGGAGGTGATCACCCTTGCGGTGTTCGTGCCCTTCGCCATGGTCTTCATGAACCAGCCCTTCAAGACGGATTTCATCTGGGCGGGGCTGTGCCTTGTCGCAGCTGTCTACTTTGTCTTCCGCAGCGCATGACGAGCCTGCTCGATCGATTCGGCCACATCGCCATCGAAGGGCCAATTGGGGTGGGAAAGAGCTCGCTCGCCCGGCGGCTGGGCGAGCATCTTGGCGCCGATCTGCTGTTGGAGAAGGCGGAAGAGAATCCTTTCCTGGGGCGCTTCTACCGCGACCAGCGCGCCTATGCGTTCCAGACACAGTTGTTCTTTCTGTTCCAGCGTGTGAAGCAGATGCAGGACCTGGCCCAGCCCGGCATGTTCTCGCGCGGCATCGTCAGCGACTTCATCTTCGCCAAGGACGCACTGTTCGCGCGGCTGAATCTCGACGACGAGGAATACCGCCTCTACGCGCAGATCCATGCCCAAATGGAACAAGGCTTGCCCAAGCCCGGTCTCATCGTCTGGCTGCAGGCCGAGCCGACGACCTTGATCGAGCGCATTCGGCGGCGCGGTATCGCAATGGAGCAAAGCGTGTCAGAGGCCTACCTGACACGACTGTGCGACGCCTACATCGATCATTTTCGAAGCCATGAGGGTTCACCCGTTCTGACAGTCGTCACCGAAGACTTCAACCCAGTCGATCGACCCGAAGACTTCGAGCTGCTGCTGAATCGCCTCGCGAACCTCGAGGGGCGGCGAGGCGTGCTCGACTCTTCGGGGGCCGACTTGGGTGCCGAGGCGAAATCCGGGTGAACTACACTGCGCGGGTTTTACGATGACCGCGCGTCGCCCTGATGCGCATCGCGCGAGAGCGAGGAGATCTGATGCTGTTTGGCAAGCTGCTGCCGCGTGAAGGCAACTTCTTCGAGTTGTTCAATCAGCATGGCGCTTTTATCGTCGAAGGCGCCCGTGCCTTCATCCTGTTGATCCAGAACTACAGCGACCTGAGCCTTCGTGAGAAGTACACGCAGGACGTCGGCAACGCTGAGCGCCAGGCAGACCGCATCACTGCCGAGGTCAACCGGCTCTTGCACAAGACCTTCATCACGCCCATCGATCGCGAGCAGATCCACAGCCTGATCAATGCGATGGATGACATCCTCGACTTGCTTCAGGATGCGACCGAGACCATGTCGCTCTACGATGTGCGCTCGATGACCGAGGACATCATGCGACTCGGCGACCTAAGCGTGAAGTGCTGCGAACGCGTGCAGCATGCGGTGTCACTGTTGCCCAAGCTCAATGACCATGCCACTGCGGCCGCGGCAATCAAGACCTGCGAAGAAATCGACAAACTCGAATCCGACGCGGACCGCGTGATGCGCTCCGCCATGTCGCATTTGTTCCGCGAAGAGACGGACGTGCGTGAGTTGATCAAGCTCAAGGCCATCTACGAACAGCTCGAGTCGATTTCAGACCGATGCGAGGACGTTGCCAACCTCATCGAGGGCGTGGTCCTCGAGAATTCCTGAGCCGCAGCGTCCTTTCTATATGAACAACATCCAGGCTGCGTTCTGGGTCGTCGCGTTGCTGGTCGTGCTGGCAGTAGCGTTCGACTTCATGAATGGCTTTCACGACGCGGCGAACTCCATTGCTACGGTTGTCTCCACCGGCGTCTTGAAGCCGCAACAGGCCGTCGTGTTCGCGGCCTTCTTCAACGTCGTCGCCGTGTCCGTCTTCCAGCTGAAAGTCGCCGCCACCGTGGGCAAGGGCATCGTTTTGCCCGGAGTCGTAGATCATCACGTGGTGTTCGGCGCACTCGTCGGGGCGCTGGTGTGGAACATTGTGACATGGCTTTTCGGCATTCCGTCGAGCTCATCGCACGCGCTCATCGGCGGCATCGTCGGTGCCGTCCTGGCGAAAGCGGGGGCGAATTCACTCATCGCCGCCGGCATCTTGAAGACCGTGCTCTTCATCTTCCTGTCCCCCCTGCTCGGCTTCCTGCTCGGATCGATCCTGATGGTTATCGTCGCGAACTTATTCCGCCGATCCTCGCCGCTGCGTGTGGACAACTGGTTCCGGCGATTGCAGCTCGTCTCGGCAGGCCTCTACAGTCTCGGGCACGGCGGCAACGACGCGCAAAAGACCATCGGCATCATCTGGATGCTGCTGCTTGCCACCGGTTATGCCGCGGTGGGCGACAAATTGCCGCCGATGTGGGTCATCTGGGTCTGCTACGTGGCGATTGGCCTGGGCACGATGTTCGGCGGCTGGCGTATCGTCAAGACCATGGGCCAGAAGATCACCAAGCTCAAGCCAGTGGGCGGCTTTTGCGCTGAAACCGGAGGCGCCATCACGCTCTTCATCGCAACGGCGCTTGGCGTGCCGGTGTCGACCACTCACACCATTACCGGCGCGATTGTCGGCGTTGGTTCGACTCAGCGCGCGTCGGCGGTCCGCTGGGGCGTGGCGGGCAACATCGTGTGGGCGTGGATCTTCACGATCCCCGCTTCGGCTTTCGTCGCTGCAATCGCCTACTGGGTGGGTCTCGCGATCTTTGCCTGACTGAGACGCTGAGAGCATTTCGCTCATGCCCGCTCATCACGCCAAAGGCCCCTGCTCGTCGTTGCAAATACTCGCCATAGCACGAGCTATGTCTGCGCTTTGCGCCTATAGATCAGGCGTCTTTTGACGTGCTGCTCGGACACGCTCGAAATACTCTCAGCCTCTGAGCTGGTCACTGGCTCAGTTTGCGACCCTCTTCTATCTGGTGTTCGAAGAAGCGTTGGCCGCTGAAGGCGATGGTCGCCATCAGCACGCCAGCGCCGACCATCAGGGCGATGATCACGCCGATGATCACTGCCCAACTGCTCCTCGACGCCGGGCCTCGTGGGTTGAAGCAGGCATCCCACTTCTCATCGGGTGTGAGGCCATACACGATGGCCGTCAACATGGCGGCGGCAATGCTGCAGCCGATCAGCGGAATCAAGGCCCAGGATAGTCGGTCGTCCTGGCCGAACTGCTGCGCGCGCTCGATCCCGTACAGCCCGATGAAGGTCGGCAGCGGATATAGCCAGCCCCAGGCGTCGCGAAAGCCGTGCAGGTAGAAGCGATGCAGACCGACGCTTCCGGAAATGAGCGCGATCCATGTGGCGAGGGTCTTGGACTTCCTCATACTCGGTCCACTGGTGCGGTGCCGTCCGACAGGCCCAGGCCACGCTGCATCATCACCACGTCGAGCCATCGGTCGAATTTCCACCCGGCGGACTTGATGAGTCCGGTCTGCTCAAAGCCAAGGGTTCGATGCACGCCGATGGAGCCGGTGTTGGCGGAATCGCCGATGACGGCGAGCATCTGCCGGGCGCCACGAGCCTCGCATTGCGACAGCAGTTCGGCCAAAAGCACCTTGCCCACACCCCTAGCCTGGGCCTCCTTTGAGAGGTAGATGGAATCTTCGAGGCAGAACCGATAGGCCCTGCGTGGCCGGAAGTGGTTGGCGTAGGCGAAGCCCAGAACCTGGCCTTCGCACTCGGCCACCAGCCACGGCAAGCCTTTGCACAACACGTCGTCACGCCGACGGGTCATTTCGGTGAGGTCGGGGGCTTCGAGTTCGAAGGTGCCTGTGCCGTTCATCACGTTCCAAGCGTAGACGGTGGTGATAGCGGGCAAATCAGTGGAGGTGCTCGGGCGAATCAGCAGAGACGGGGGCATAGGAATGACCGTGGGATGATTCTGGAGTTTATAATGTTGGGTTTCGGTGACGGCCAACTCCATATGGAAGCGGCGTATCTACGACACCGAAGGTCGACGAAGTGGGGCAATGGTGCCGTACTCGTCATCGATCTGCTCGCCCTGAGTGTCTCCTGGTGCGGTGGATGTTTTCACAATTCAAGGAAACAACATGGTCGTGATTCGACTCGCACGCGGCGGCGCCAAGAAGCGTCCTTTCTTCAACATCGTCGTTGCTGACTCGCGCATTCGACGCGATGGACGCTTCATCGAGCGCGTAGGCTTCTACAACCCCGTGGCCGCCGGTGCCGAGCAGCCGCTGCGTGTGGCATTCGACCGCATCGCCTATTGGACAAGCCAAGGCGCCCAATTGTCGCCGACGGTCGATCGCCTGGTGGCGCAAGCCAAGGCTGCGGCCTGATCCTCGCGGATTCATCATCGGTGGTTTCGGTGTCGCAAGCCTTCGGGGATATCCCCGCCTGGCCTGACGACGCTGTCGAGGTCGGTCGCATTCTCGACGCCTGGGGCGTCAAGGGCTGGGTACGCATCCAGCCCTTTGCGGCCGATCCGCAGGCGCTGTTTTCTTCGCGGCGCTGGTTTTTGAAGCCGCCCGAGGGCAATGGCCCAAGGCGGCCTGCGGCCGCGGGCACGATTCCTTCGTTCCTCAAGATCTCCCAGGTCAAGCGCCACGGCGACGGTGTCGTGATGCTTGCGCAAGACATCGACAGCCGCGATGCTGCCGAGACGCTTCGAGGTGCCCGCATTTTCATTTCTCGCTCGAGTTTTCCAAGCGTCGATCCCGATGAGTTCTATTGGGTGGATCTCATCGGCCTGACTGTCGTGAACCTCCAGGGCGTAACGCTGGGGGCGGTGGTGGGTCTCGTCGACACTGGTCCGCACAGTGTCTTGCGCATCACTCCTCCTGGCGCAGACCCGAAAAGCGAAGCTGCTGAACGCTTGGTGCCCTTTGTCGGCGCCTACGTGACTGATGTGAGTCTTTCCGATCGGCGCATTACCGTCGATTGGGGGTTGGACTATTGATCGGAGGCTCAAGTGCGCTTCGATGTCATCACGCTCTTTCCGGAGTTGTTCACACCGCAGTTGACGCACGGAGTCACGCGCCGTGCTTTTGAGTCGGGGCAGGTCGGTGTTCACCTCTGGCAGTTGCGCGATTTCGCCGACGACAACTATCGCCGGGTTGACGACCGGCCCTACGGTGGTGGTCCGGGCATGGTGATGCTGGTCGAGCCGCTGCACCGAGCGCTTGCTGCTGTTCGGCGAGCCCGTGCAGATTCCGCACCTGTTGTTCATTTCACGCCCACAGGCCGCCGGATCGACCAGCAAGTCGTCACGGAATTCGCCGCCGGGCCCGGCGCGATCCTGCTGTGCGGGCGGTACGAGGGGATTGATCAGAGGTTTCTTGATCGTCACGTCGACATCGAGCTGAGTCTCGGCGATTTCGTGCTTTCAGGCGGTGAGTTGCCCGCGCTGGCCCTACTCGACGCAGTGGCTCGCCTTCAGGAGGGGGTGCTGGGCGATGCGCAGTCGCACCGGCAGGACAGTTTTTCCGACGGCCTGCTCGACTGTCCGCACTTCAGCCGGCCGGAGGTGCTAGCGAGTGGAGGCGATACCGAGGCAGTTCCGCCCGTCCTCCTATCGGGCCACCACGCCGACATCGCCTGTTGGCGACGCGAGCGCTCGCTCGAGCTGACGGCTCGGCGACGGCCCGATCTGATTGCCGCCGCCCGCGCCGCCGGAAAGCTCACGAAGGCTGATGAGAATTACCTGGCTGGCCTTCGGTTATAATCAAAAACTTTTCGATCCTCTGCCAAGCCTGAGCCCCTGGCTCGAGCCGACCTCGATGGGGTCATATTTCAATACTGCGTTGGCACGATCACACGGAGAAATCATGGACCTGATCCAAACCCTCGAGCAAGAAGAAATTGCTCGCTTGAACAAAACTATCCCGGCTTTCGCGCCCGGCGACACAGTCATCGTCAACGTGAACGTCGTCGAAGGCACCCGCAAGCGTGTGCAGGCCTATGAAGGCGTGGTGATCGCCAAGCGCAACCGCGGGCTGAACTCCAGCTTCATCGTTCGCAAGATATCCAGTGGTGAAGGCGTGGAACGTACGTTCCAGATCTATAGCCCGCTGATAGCCTCGATCGAAGTCAAGCGCCGCGGCGACGTCCGCCGCGCGAAGCTGTACTACCTGCGCAGCCGCTCCGGCAAGTCGGCTCGAATTAAAGAAAAGCTGGCATAGGGTATTCACTGCTGTGCAAAAAGCCGCCTCCCGAGGCGGCTTTTTGTTGTGCGCCCAGCATGGGCGCACAACTGCGGGTGCATGCCCCGCAGTACGTTGATCACGACGAATGAAATGAAGCGCAACTGCATGAGGCGGCCAAGTGTGGGAAGGAAGCCTGGAACGTAAATTGCCAGCCGATGGACAAGAACCAGATAGAAGCCGGTGCCAAGCAGGGCAGGTTGGCAATGAACCACAAAGCGCTCGTCGGCGCACAGCCGGCGAGAACGCGAAGAAAGGCTGTCCCAGGCGCGCCGCCATGCGACCACGACGGTGGAGAATTTGCGCCCCAAGGGCCGTGCTCGAACGCTTCGAGTTCGGCCCGTACCGCCTCGGCGCACGACCTCAACTTCTCGAACCGCCCGGTGCGGACCCGCATGCCGGGTGGTGTGGGAGGGGTCCCATCAGCGATGATCGACCCTACCCGATTGAGAATCCGCCGATGCCCCTGAGCTTCGATCCCGCCGCCCTGCCGGTCCTCAGCATTGATGACCACCTTCCCGCGATCTCGACATCGGAATTTACGGCCGATGCGTTGCGACGTCGATTCAAGGCACCGCCGAACTGGTCGCCGGAAATCAAGGTCGAGCATCTCTTCAGCGAGCGCGAGCTCACCCGTGCGTCGGTTCTCGTGCCGCTGGTGCAGCGCGACAACCAGACCACGGTCCTGCTGACACAGCGGACTGATCATCTCCACGATCACCCTGGCCAGATCAGCTTCCCTGGCGGGCGTGCCGAACCGGAAGACGTCGACGCTGTTGCCACAGCCATGCGTGAGGCCGAAGAAGAAATCGGCTTGCACGCTCGACACATCGAGGTGCTTGGCAGCCTGCCGACCTACACGACCGGTACCGGTTTTATCGTCACGCCGGTGGTTGCGCTGATCGAGCCGCCGTTCACGATCGAGGTCGACCCGTTCGAGGTGGCCGAAGTGTTCGAGGTCCCACTGGCCTTCCTTATGTCGCCCGCCAACCACCGTCGCCACGGCGTCGAATTCGGGGGCGCGTGGCGCGAATTTCTGTCCATGCCCTGGAGCGCTGACGAGGAGGCGGCGCGGCAGTACTTCATCTGGGGTGCCACGGCCGCGATGCTGAGAAACTTCTATCGCTTCCTCGCGGCCTGAACCTCTGCATTGCGAGGCGCACCACGCCCGGGAAAACGCCACCGTTATCATCGCGACGAATGAGCTTCTTCGCTGTCCTTTTCGCGTTGCTGATCGAGCAACTCAAGCCGCTGCCCCGGAGCAATCCGGTCCACGACACGTTGACTTTATGGATGCGCTGGACGGGCCGAAATTTCGATGCGGGCCGCCCGCACCATGCATGGGTGGTGTGGAGTGTGACGACCCTCGCGCCCGCACTCTTCGCATGGCTCGTCTACCTCGCGCTCGTGCATATGAGCGTCTTCCTTGGCCTCGCGTGGAACGTGGCGGTCCTGTATGTCACCCTCGGGTTCCGTCAGTTCAGCCATCACTTCACTGACATCCGCGATGCGCTCGAGCGTGGCGACGAAGACGAAGCGCGCCGCCTTCTGACAGAGTGGCGGCACCTCGATGCGAGCGAGCTGCCGCGAACCGAGTTGCTTCGCCACATCATCGAACACTCCCTGCTCGCTGCCCACCGCCATGTATTTGGTGTCTTCTTCTGGTTCGTCGTGTTGTCCACCGTCGGGCTTGGACCGGCCGGTGCCGTGCTCTATCGAATGGCCGAATTCGCGGGCCGCTACTGGGCCTACAAGAATCGGACGGTCGGTGAACCGATCAATGAGCGGCTCATGGCCTTGTCCCAGCGTCTTTTTGGCATCGTCGATCACCTGCCTGCGCGTCTCACCGCCTTCGGCTTTGCAGTCGTCGGCAACTTCGAGGAAGCGGTGAGTTGCTGGCGTCGCGATGCGGGACTCTGGAAGCATCCCAACGAAGGAATCATTCTTGCGGCAGCGGCGGGCGCCGTGGGCGTGCAGCTCGGCGGCAGCGCCGCTCCTGGCGTGACTCCCGATCGGTCGAAAACTTTCGACGGCGCGGGCTCCGGTGAGATGGATGCTGAAGGCTCGACGACCGGGGCCGTCCCGTTGCCTGGTCACTTGCGTAGCGTCGTGGGGCTGGTGTGGCGCTCGGTCGTGCTGTGGATGTTGCTTGTGGCGCTGTTGTCTCTCGCCAACATTCTCGGTTGAGATGGTCGCGGTTCACCATCGTGTCTGGCTCAGCTCCTGAAGGATCTCGCCGTAAATCCTGTGGCGTGATTCACTTATCTCGCCACGCTTCAGCGCCGTCCGGACTCCGCATCCAGGCTCGTGCTGATGCGTGCAGTTGTAGAAGCGGCACTGCGCGATGTGCTCGCGGAAATCGGGCATCAGATTCGGTAGATCCTGCGCCGTCACTTGTCTCAACCCGAATTCCTGGAAGCCTGGTGAATCGATCAGGCCGGTTGTGCGCTGTGCGTCAAGCCAGTACCACTGCGTGCTGGTCGTTGTGTGCTTACCCGAATTCAAGGCCTGCGAAATTTCGCCGACCTGCGCCTTGGCGTCGGGCGCCAAGAGATTGATGAGCGTGCTCTTGCACGCGCCGCTCGGGCCCAGCACCAGCGTTGTCTTGCCGGAGAGCATCGGTCCGACTTGGGCTCGCGCTTCTTCTGTACGGGCCTTTAGTGCGATTTCGACCACTTCGTAGCCCATGCGCGCATAAGACCGCAACCGCTCCCGCGCCTCAACGATTTGCGGCAAGTCGGCTTTGTTTAGTAACACCCGTGCCGCAATGCCGGCGCTCTCAGCGGCAATCAACGCTCGCGTCAATTGCGATTCGCTGAACACCGGCTGGCTTGCCACCATCACCAGAATCTGGTCAAGGTTGGCCGCGAAGGCTTTGGTCTTCCACTCGTCCTGGCGAAACAGCAAGTTGCGACGCGGCTCTATGTGCTCGATGACGCCTTCGTCGCCAGCGGGTTGCCAGTGCAAGCGGTCGCCCACCACGCACGCGCTCTTTTTCCCTCGCGGATGGCAGATCACACGCCGGCCCTCGGGTGTCTCCACGACGTAGTGCCGGCCGTAACCCGCAACGACCAAGCCGAAGTCGCGCCCGCCCTCGATTTCCGAGGCCTTGCTCACCGCAAGACCTTTATTACGCGATCAAGCGACAAAGGCCACCAGCGCATTGACCTTCGCTGCGCAGATGAAGTCGTTGATGGACACCCCGCCTACCGAATGAGTGTTGAAGCGCAGCACGCAGCGGTTGTAGCTGAGTGCAACATCAGGGTGATGGTCTTCGGTGTGGCAGATCCAAGCCGCGGCATTCATGAACGCCATCGTCTCGTAGAAGTTCTTGAAATTGAAGGTCTTCTCGATCGAGCCGTTGCTGTGGTGCCAGCCGTTGATTTCATTGAGATGGCGACGAATGTCTGATTCGCTCATCGGCGAACCGCCTTCGAGCGCTTGGCACTTGCTGTGAAGGAGATTAAGCATGATGTCACCCGGCTTGGTGAGATGGTATGAGTGGTAGGGCTGCCAGCCGCTCACCAGCTGGCGGGTGGGAATAGTAGAAGCGGACGTAGAGCGGGTCCGGTGTGAGCGTGGACGCATTGTCCTCGTGCAACTTTAGCAGTGCAGCGGCGAGGTCTCTCCCGTCGGCCTGCACGCAGGCGTAGGCATCAGCTTGGAACTCGTGTTTGCGCGAAAGCTGCGCAAAGATCGGCGAGATGAAGAAGCCGAATACCGGCACGGCAAGCAGAAAGAGCAGAAGTGCGACTGCGTCATTCGGTGCGGAGAGCGACGGGCGCACACCGAAAGCTGTGAAGAACCAAGCCTGCGCGGAGAACCACCCGAGCAACGCGAAACCTGCGAGGCTCATAGCGAACATCAACACGATGCGTTTTTTCACGTGCTTGTGCTTGAAGTGGCCGAGTTCGTGGGCTAGAACAGCCTCAACCTCGCCCGGCGTGAGCTTGCTGAGCAACGTATCGAAGAACACCACGCGCTTGGCGGCGCCAAAGCCGGTGAAATACGCGTTGGCATGTGCGGAGCGCTTGCTGCCGTCCATGACGAAAAGGCCCTTCGCTGCGAAGCCACACTTTTGCATCAGGGCCTTTACGCGCGCCTTGAGCGACTCGTCGGGCAGTGGTTCGAACTTATTGAAGAGCGGTGCGATCACGGTGGGGTAGAGCACGAGGATCAGCACGTTGAAGCCCATCCAGGCGCACCATGCCCACAGCCACCACATGCTGCCGGCACTGCCCATAAGCCAGAGGATCAGCGCGGCGATGGGCAGCCCGATGAGTGCGCCGACGAAGATGCCCTTGACTGCGTCGAGGAGGTAGAGCTTCCAGGTCAGCCGGTTAAAGCCGAAGCGCTGTTCGATGCGGAACGTGCTGTACAGATCGAAGGGCAGCTCGAGAAGGCCGCCGATGAGCGTGAAGGCAGCAAGCAGGGCAAGCTGGTAGGCCATGTTGCCCAGTCGCGGCTGCACGATGGTGAGCACCCACTGGTTCAGGGCATCGAGCCCCCCAAGCAAGGTCCAGGCGACGAGCACCGCGGCGGCGAAAGCCGTGCTCAAGAGGCTGAACCGGGTCTTGGCGAGCGTGTAGTCAGCTGCCTTCTGATGAGCGGCCAGCGAAATGATTTGCGAGAAGGCGCCGGGTACGGCGTCCCGATGCTCGGCGACGTGCCGCATCTGGCGTGTGGCGAGCCAGAACTTCACGAGAAGCGATGCAAGGAGTGCGCAGACGAAGGTCAGGGTGAGGGAAAACGAACTCATGCTGAAGTGTAGGTCGTGCGTGACGTTGTCGCAGTCGACGGCCAGCGATCACGGCGGAGGGTAAAGGGGCGCACTTGGCGGCCTGCGAGAATGAGCGTGAAGGAGAGAAAAGATGTTCGAGAGTTCACTGATTGCAAGCGACCAGAACCTGGTGTGGATCGACCTTGAGATGACGGGCTTGTACCCCGACCGTGATCGCATCATCGAGATTGCCGTGGTCGTCACTGATCCGCAATTGACAGTGCGCATCGAGGGGCCGGTGTTTGCAATCCATCAAAGCGACGCGACGCTGGATGGCATGGATGCCTGGAACAAGGGTACGCACGGCAAGAGTGGCCTGATCGATAGGGTGAAGGCGTCCATGACCGACGAAGCACAGGCCGAAACACTCGCGATCGACTTCATGAAGAAATACGTACCTTCAGGCAAGTCGCCGATGTGCGGCAACAGCATCTGTCAGGACCGGCGCTTTCTGGCGAACTACATGCCCAAGCTAGAAGCCTTCTTCCACTACCGAAACCTCGACGTGAGCACGCTCAAGGAGTTGGCGCGCCGATGGAAGCCAGGCATCATGGCGGGGTTCAAGAAGGCACAGGCTCATACGGCGCTGGCCGACATCCATGAATCGATCGACGAACTTGTCTACTACCGCGCTCATTTGCTGTCGGTCTGAGACAAGTCGTGCTGAGAGGCTGGGAGTATTCGAACGTGTCCGAGCAGCACGTCAAAAGGCGCCTGATCTAGGCGCAAAGCGCAGCCATAGCTTGGCTCTGGCGAGTCTTTGCAACGACGAGCAGGGGGCGTTTGGCGTGATGAGCGGGCATGATCGAAAAGCTCTCAGCCTCTGAGCCATCTTGCGGCCATGGCGGCTTGAGCTTGGGGCCTGCAGCACCACTGTCGACGACCAGTGGGCGAGTCCCGAGAGCAGTCCGAGTATTGTCAGCAAACTGCCACGCAAGGCGGGTTCCAAACGGACGCCGTGGTCGTTAGTCCTGCCGACACCCAAATGCCGGTCTTGCTCCCGTCGATCGCGGCGTGTCCCGAGTGATCGCCGCGCCCTGACTGCGCGCCAACATTCACACAGGAAATATACCTGCGTGCAAACCCTGGGGTTGCTACAATCGCTGCTTGCGCTGGATTTCCTGGTTGGGCGGCCAACAGTTTCCAGCGCTTTCGTTCATCCCCTCTGACCTCTTTCGATTCATCCCACGCTCTCCGTGCGGCCTGATTCGAGCTCCTGAAGCGGTAACACGCAACGCGCTAAAGCGGCAACGCAGCAGACGCACGGGCAATGGTTGGCGGCGATGCCGTCGCTTTGACTGTTCCCCCGAACGTTCTCCCAGCGACTTGACCAAGCAAGCCCTTTGATGGGTTTGCAGGTGCTTTTGCGCTCCGCAGAGTCGCGCGCGCAGCACCTTTCTGCGAAAGAAGAGCATGAGTTTCGATACCCTCGGCCTGCACGAAGCCCTCATCAAAGCCGTGACTGACTCCGGTTACGACACCCCTACCGAAGTCCAGGGCAAGGCGATTCCGCCGGCGCTTGCCGGACGCGACCTTATGGTCTCGTCGAGCACCGGCAGCGGTAAGACCGCGTCGTTCATCCTCCCCGCCCTGCAGCGCATCCTCGCTGCCCGTGGCGACAACACCAAGCGCCGTGAAAAGGGTGTGGTCTACGGCCCGCGCATCCTGGTGCTGACCCCCACCCGCGAACTTGCGATGCAGGTTGCAAAGGCAGCCGACACTTATGGCCGCCACGCGCAAGGCCTGCGCGTTGCCACCGTTGTCGGCGGAGTTCCGTATCCGGCGCAGATCAAGGCACTGCGTGGCCCGCTGGACATCCTCATTTCCACCCCCGGCCGTCTGCTCGACCACCTGCAGACCGGTAAAGCGGTGCTTGAGAACGTTGAAGTGCTGGTGCTCGACGAAGCTGACCGCATGCTCGACATGGGCTTCATCGAAGACATCCAGACCATTGCCGAACACGTGCCGCAATCTCGCCAGACGCTGATGTACAGCGCGACCTTCGCCGGCCACGTTGGCCGCCTCGCGCAAAGCCTCTTGAAGGACGCGGAGCGCATCGATGTGTCCTCGCATACCGACACACACGAAAACATCGAGCAGCGCCTGCATTGGGCGGACAACTCGACTCACAAGAATGCTCTGCTCGATCACATCCTGACCGAACGCGATATGGAGCAAGCTGTCGTCTTCACGAGCACGCAGCGTGATGCCGACTGGCTGGCCGATCGCTTGGCCGATATGGGGCATGCAGTGGCGTCTCTGCATGGTGGCATGCCGCAAGGCCGTCGCAACCGCGTGCTGCAAGGTCTTCGCACCAAGCATCTGCGAGTGCTGGTGGCCACCGATGTCGCAGCTCGCGGGATCGACGTGCCGAGCATCAGCCACGTAATCAACTACGGCCTTCCGATGAAGGCGGAAGACTACGTACACCGGATCGGTCGCACTGGCCGTGCGGGCCGCAACGGCTTGGCTGTGACGCTCGCCGAGCGCATGGACACGGGCATGATCCGGCGCATCCAGCAGTTCACGACGCAGAACATCCCGGTGGCAATTGTCTCGGGTCTCGAGCCCAAGAGCCCGGAGCCGAAGATTTTCGCGCCGCGCCCCGAAGCCAAGTTTGGTGGCAAGCAGTTTGGCCGTGGAAATGACTTCTCCAAGCGTCCGGGCAAGCCCTTCGCGCCCAGGCGCGATGCGGGTTTCGCACCGCGTCGTGACGAAGGCTTTGCACCCCGCCGCGACCAGGGATTCCCGCCGCGTCGAGACGAAGCTTTCGCGCCGCGTCGGGATCAGGTCTTCGTTCCGCGTGATGCGGCTGCACGTGGCCCGTTCGATCGCAAACCAGCAGAGCAAGGTGCATTTGCCGCGCGCAATGGCGGTGCCGGCAAGCCGGCTCCCCGCCCTGGCGGCAAACCAGGCTTCAAGCCGCAGCGCGGCTTCAGCCGCTAAGGCTAAGGCTAAGGAATGGTGGGCCTGCGCAAGCGGGCCTTTTTTTCGCCTGCATGCCGAGAGGGATTACAAGTAAGCGTGCACGTGTCCACCAAAAGTGGAGTGGACACGAGCATCCCAAAACCGATCCGCCGCGACCAATGGGCCCCGCCGAGACGTACATGAACGCGCCGTGGCGGCGGTGTGAATCCATTTTCGGTCTCAAAGAAGCGAGAGGTGATGCGTCAGCTCTCAAAAAATCAGCCGCATCTGCCTTACTGCGATTTCTGTCGATCGAATGCGCCCGCCAAAGACAAGTCGGGTCCGGCGCCGCGAAGAACGCCAGACCCGTCATCGATATCGTTTGTGCCTTACGGACGGATGGCGATCTCGTTCTTGACCGCCTTCACGCCGTTCACGTTGCGTGCAATGCTCTCGGCAGTGGTGCGCTCGGTCGGGTTCTTCGCGAAGCCTGAGAGCATCACGGTGCCATTAAGGGTTTCGACCTTGATGGCGCCAGCGTCGACATCCTTGTTGTCGATGAAGCGGGCCTTCACGGCCGTGGTGATCGCAGCGTCGTCGACATAGGCGCCCACCGTTTCCTGGCCACGGGTTACGGCGCAGCCTTGCAGGCTGACGAGCGCGACGGCGGAAGTGGCGGCGAGGATCGCGGCGAGAGTGGTGCGTGCAAACATGGCGTTCTCCTGTTGGATGATTTGAAAGTTACAGCGAAAAAGCGGGCGGTCTCAAATGGCTGTGTCAACCCCACCACCCGAGGGGCCGAGCCGGAAACGGTCATTCGTCCAGCAAATCCTCGGGGGTTAAAGCACCGTTGGCGAGATCGGCGCTTGGCGGCCTCGGTGGCCTCGGTGGCCTTGGGTACTTGCGCTCATGGCTTGGATTCCTCTGGTGCTCGTTGTCGAATCGCTCGCTGACGATTCGCGGGTGCACGACTCTCGCGTCGCCCCTCGATAACGCAACTCTAGGTGCGTGCCTTCTCGCGAACCATCGGAGCGCCGCCTCTCAACATGTAGGACGATGCCGCGTCGCCTGGTGCAGTGTTCCACGCTATGCGGAACTTAATAAGACCGATGGATTTGGCCGCGTGGCCAGGCGCAAAGCGCAGCGATACCCGTGGTATTGCGAGGATTTGCAACGACGTCACGGGGCCAAAGACGGGGTCTTATGTTCCGCATAGCGTGGAACACGGCACTAGATGTGCGCCTCCTCGGCCTCTGTCGCAGCGGTGGCCGTGTGCGCCGGCGCAGGCTGGCGATCCTCCTCGGACGCAGCCTTCGGCGCTTCCGGCGTGTGCGCCTGGGCAAACGAAGTGAAGGCACCCAGCATCGATTCCCAGGGCATCTGGGTAATGGCCCGGGAGATGATTTGCGAGAAGAGTCCGGCGAATAGTGCCGACTTGCCGAACCATCGCCATGGTTTGAGCCAGACGATCGTGCCGCCGATGACGAAGGCGCTGGCGAGCACGGTGATTGGGTGTTTGCGCGTGAGCGGCGCCACCGCGTCTCGCACCACGCTTTCGGTCAGCGTTGCTGCGGGGCGCAAGGGATGGTTCGACCACCATGCCGAAACCGCATCGATGACGACGCCTACCACGGGCATCCCCCGCAATCGATCGATCCGGGAGGGCGATGTTCCGCCTGCGCGTGCAGCTGCCGTTCGGCGACGCGCCTCGTGCCTTCCATCGCCTTGCGCCATATACAGCCGCAGGCGTTCGCGCGACTCGGCCAGGCGTTGCGCAGCCGACAGCGGCGCATCCTTCTTGTCTTCGGTATCTGCCTGTTGCGTCGCCGAAACCTGTGCGCTCATGATGCGGTCACGCTGCGAAGCATTGCCGCATCGGCGGCGAGCTGCTCGCGGATCGCCTTGAAACCGTGTTCTGCCGCTGGCGCCTTCGCCGCGAAATTGGCCCAGACCGCGAGCACAAGCGGTATGCCGGGTGCAACCACCAGCGCCCAAGGCGCATTCATGTTGTCAACTGGCACGACAGCCCAAAGCATTACCGATACGCCGGCGAGGACGACGGTCACAAAAATGCAAGCGAGAGACATTGCATGCAGTACAGCTCGCTTTTTCCATTGCGCGGTGACGGCGCCAACCTCTTCTGCGACCAGTTCCGAATATGCCTCGACATGCTCCGCGAGCAATTGCGGATCCGAGACGATGAGGCGAAACAGTGGATGGATCACGGCGTGCCTCCCGGTGGATCGAATTCGAATCGAAAAAGAGGGTTCACCGCGTCACGGTGGACCCTTCTGCGGCGAAAGCGCCAAAGCCGCTCAGTCGCGACTGCGGCTCAGTAGGGTCACCAATGCCATCAGCGCAGCGCCCGCGGCTGCAGCAATCAGGATGGACTTGACCGGCTCGTCCTTGATGTAGCCGACTGTCGCGTCCTGCGCACGCAAGGCACGCTCCTTGAGCTGGGACGAACTTTCTCGAACTGCGTCCGCGCTGCGGCGGGCGAGTTCCTCGGCCTTGGCGGCAACGCGATTGAGCACCGGGGCAGCTTGGTCTTTCACATCTTGTACCTTGTCAGAAAGGGAATCGAGCGCGTCATTGGTGACGCGCTGCGTGGTCTTTATCGCACTGTCGGCGCTTTGCGCAGCCTGGTCAGCGAGCATGTTGGAAGTCGGGCTGAATGGCTTGGTGGTAGCAATCATGATGGTTCCTTTCGGGTGAAGGGTTGAGCGCGAGTAACGGTGTGGCGCTGGCCACTACTGTTTTTTTTGATGAGTCCGAAGAGGAAGCTGGCCACCCGCAAGGATGGCAAAGATGAACAGGGTCTTCGCGATGCTCGTTGCGCTTGCATCAATGCCGCCGAATCCGAACAGGGCGGTGATCAGGGCAATGACGAAGAAGACGATGGCGTAGCGCATGCCCTGTGCCCCTCTTGGTTGGCGAGTGTTCGGCAGTGCCGTCGGTAGGCAACTTGTCGAATGCAATATCGACAGCTTACGGATGTCGGTTTTGTCGCGCTGTCGGCTGGATCAGCACGTCCTTGTAGGACGATGCCTCATGTGCCCGAACGGCCCGGCAGCTGGCGAGTCAGGCGGCCTGAGGGCTGGCCTCTTCCTTGGCTGTCACCGGCAGCGTTGCGCGAATACAGGTGCCTTTACCAGGCGTCGACTCGAGGCTGAACCGACCGCCGTCGGCCTCGACCCGATAGCGCATGCCCAGGAGCCCATGGGCCGACACGCGCCGCTTGCCGGTGTCGAAGCCCGCGCCGTCGTCGCTGACCGACACCTCGGCCATGCCGTCGACTTCGGTTAGTCGGACTTGGACGCGCCGGGCCTTTGCGTGCTTGGCGATGTTGGTGAATGCCTCCTGCACCAGGCGGTAGACGGTGAGTTCGACCGCCGGCTTGAGTGTCACATTGTCGAAATGGCAATCGACGTCGATGCCGGACCGCTCCGCGAACTCGCGCGACTGGATTTCCATCGCCGCCACCAGGCCGAGGTTGCTCAATGATGATGGCCGAAGGTCTTCAATGATCCGCCGCTTGAGCGCGATGCCATTGTTGAGGATCTCGCTCAGGTGGGTGAGTCGCTCGGTGGCCTCGGGCGAGGTGCCTCCCAGTCGCGATTTGATGCGCGCCGCATCGAGCTTGGCAGCAGTGAGCAAGGCGCCGAGTTCGTCGTGTAACTCGCGCGCGAGCCGGCTGCGTTCGTCTTCGCGCGCGGTCTGCAGATGCTGTGCGAGCTCGGTGAGTTGCTGGGCAAGCTCGGTGAGCTGCGCGGTGCGCCGCACGACCTCCTGCTCCAACTGGTCGCGTTCGGCTTCGATCGCCTCTTGCCGTTCGCGCCGATGCGCTTCGAGCGCTGCCGTCTGCCGCAGATACATGCCGAGAGCAAGCAGACTGATCGCGCCCATCGCGGCCACGCCGATGCGATTGAGCATCAGCGTTTCGAACACGTCCCTGCGGCCGGTGGCATCCTTGCGCATCTCTTCGGCAAGCAGCTGTTCCGAGATGCGGCGAATCTCCTCCATCTGCTCCTTGCCGATGTCGGTGAGTACGAAAGTGCGCCACGCATCGGACTTGCCTTCATCGAAAAGGCGCATGGTCTGGTCGAGTTCGGACAGCTTGCGCTGCAGCAGCATCTCGAGGCGGCTGACGGCTTTGGCCTGCGTCGGCGACTTGTCGTAGTAGCTGTGTAGCCACTTCAGGTCGCTTTCAATGTCGTGGGAAGCGTCGCGATAAGGATCCAGGTACTCGCGCCGAGCGGTCAGCAAATACCCGCGTTGGCCGGTCTCGGCGTCCACGATGCGCCGAGAAAGGTTCATCAGGTGGTTGCGCGCCGAGGCCATCGTGCCAAGCGCTTCCATCGCGCGGGTCGACTGGTAATAGGCCGCCTCGCTGATGAAGATGAGTGCGAGTGCCGCCAGCGCAGCGAGCGGAAAGACGAACGGACTCCGCTTGAAACGCAACAGGATGTTCAGGGGTTTGTCTTCCATCTAAACTCGCTCATTGCAGTACTGTGATTCACGAAGCCATGATCCGAGTAGCCATCGTTGACGACCATGCCATTGTGCGCGCCGGTCTGCGCCAATACTTTGCCGATCAGGTCGACCTCAAGGTCACTGGCGAGGCGTCCAACGGCAGGGAAGCGCTTGATCTTGTGCGCAAAGGCGAGGTCGACGTGCTCGTGATGGACTTGTCCATGCCCGACCAGAGTGGTGTCGATGCTCTCGCTGCTGTCAAGGCGCGTGCACCCGAATTGCCGGTGCTGATCCTGAGCGGATTTCCTGAAGAGCACTACGCCACCACGCTCTTGCGCCAAGGGGCAAGCGGCTACCTGAACAAGGAATGCGATCCTGAAGAGATCGTCAAGGCCATTCGCACGGTTCATCGTGGCCGCAAGTACATCACCGCGGGCGTGGCCGAACTGCTGGCCGATGGGCTTTCCGGCGCGGGCGACAAGCCGCCTCATGAGCAATTGTCCGAACGCGAGTTCCAGGTGTTCCTGCGGCTTGCCAAGGGCGAAACCATCGGCCACATGGCCGACAGCATGTCCTTGAGCGTAAAGACTGTGAGCACCTATCGCACCCGCGTGATGGAGAAGATGAAGCTCGAGTCCAACAGCGACCTCACCTACTACGCGCTGAAGAATGGGCTGATTCAATAGCGTCCCATAGCGGCATCCCTGGCTGCAGTCAGAGGCTGAGAGCATTTCGATCATGCCCGCTCATCACGCCAAAAGCCCCCTGCTCGTCGTTGCAAATGCTCGCCATAGCCAAGCTATGGCTGCGCTTTGCGCCTACATCAGGCG
>JAJKJU010000114.1 GCA_021153565.1 Rhizobacter sp. | reverse complement strand
GGAGCAGGGGCTGGAACAGGGGCCGGGGCAGACGCCGCTGGAGCAGGGGCTGGAGCAGGGGCCGGGGCAGACGCCGCTGGAGCAGGGGCTGGAGCAGGGGCTGGGGCAGACGCCGCTGGAGCAGGGGCTGGAACAGGGGCCGGGGCAGACGCCGCTGGAGCAGGGGCCGGGGCAGACGGCGAGGCGGTGCTGTCGTCGCCTCCGCCGCCGCAAGCCGTAAGCGCCACCGCGCTGAAAAGCGCCATCAAGGCGGCGCACGAACGTCGAGAGAACTGGTCCACGGGGTCTCCTATGAAGTGATATGTGGATGGTGTTCTCTCGTTGTCGTTGGCGCAGTTGCGTCTTTGCGTTTGACCGTGCCGTTCTTGCGGTCGGTGATCAATAGCACATCATCAAGCCAAGCTTGTTGCGCTCGCAGGTAACGACGCGCGCGTGCACGGCCGGTTCGCTGGCCTTGCGCGGTGGTGCTGGCCTCACGATGGGACGCGGCGCCTGCACCGCGACGTTCCCACTGTCGTACTTGCTCATCGCCAACTTCCAGGTCGCGAGCCGCTCGCGCGACAGGGCCGCGAGTTCGTCGTTTTGGTAGATGCGCACATGGTCGACGAGCATGGGCTCCGACCCCGCGCCGGCCTGCATGCTCAGCACGAAAGGCCATTGTTCGAAGACATCGCGTGCAGTAGCGGGCAGGTCTGCGCGGATTACCGATTTCACCGCGACGTCGTCGAAGGCCCAGCGAATCCCCACTGGGTCCCATTCGAGCGAGATGCGGTGAAAGCCGTCGGCCGACGGCGTCAACCCGAACGCCGCATGAAAGGCGGGGTCATCGTCGATGCCGGGCGCGTAGAGACCGAGGTTGAGGTCCGCGCCGTGCTTTTCGAGGAGCGTGATCTCGCCGGACTCCAGCCAGTCGAGCGAGGTGAGTGGCGAGCCTTGCAGCGACACGCGCGCGGCACCGACCGGAAGCTTCATACGCAACTCGATGCGGCCATAGGCCATGGCGCTCGCCGGCCGCACGCGAAGGCTGCTCGAGGGCGGCACGAGCAGGTGGCCGCGGCCGTCGTGTTGAGGGCCTGCTGCGCCCGACTCCCGATGAACACGCCAACGCTTTTCGTCAGCCACCGCATTCGCTGCGGCATTGAACTCATCGGCCCACGCAAGCTTCCACTTGCTGTCGCGAATCTCCCGCGGCGGCGCCACGGCGGGCTGCCGAGGTGGCGCTGCCCCGATCGCACTCGCCGCCTTCACAAACTCGATGCGTCCCACGTCGAAGCGCACCGGCTCCTGCGATGGGTCATTGGCCGTCACCTCCACGCTCGACACGGCCGGCAGGGTCTGCGAAATGCTTGCACCATTGCCGGAGCAGTATGGCTCCGGCTCGAACGCCGCAAGCGGAATGTCGACCTCGACCTCGCCACGCACCCTTTGCAGCAGCACCGGGTAGCAGCCGCTGTTCTGCAGCTTCACATCTGGACCCTTTAGCCGGATGCGCAGCACTCGCTCGATGGGCGAGGACAAGCGGATGCGCAGACTCTGGAAGGCCGAGAGATCGACCGCTGGACCTTCGCGACTCGCGCCCACCTCCACGCCCAGCGTGCTCCAGTTGCTGCCGCGCGCGCGGCTCAGGCGGCCCGAAACGCGCACGCCGCCGTCGATGAAAGCGAGCGGGTCGCCCGCCACGTCGCCCGGCTTCTCCGACATCGCGAGCAGGTTCACTGGTGCTGGCGAGCGGCTCCGCGAATTGCTCTTGAAATCGGCCCACAGCACCGACTGCGCGTCAGCAGCAAAGACAGCCGCCGACAGCCACGCGGCGGCGAGCGCCGCCAGGATCCACGGTGCACGCTTCACGTCGCATTGACCGGCATGCACAACTCGCAGCGCACGATCGGCGAACCGAGGTGCGAACCGGATTCATAGCGCTGGAAGAAGTGACCTGCCGCCATCTCGAAGGAGGAAGTGGGGAGCCATTCGGTGAGTAGCGCGTCCCAGCCGCGGCCGATCTCGGCCGGCGGGCCTTCGTACTGCAGGCAGGCCGCCCATTGCGCCGGAAGGCGCTTGCCCATGGCACGCAAACCCGGGTCCTCCCAGTCGGCAGGCAGCTCGACGCAGAGGTCCATGCGGCAATGCGACGGCAAGGTGATCGTCGGGTCGTCCAGGCCGATCGCGAGAATGGGCTGGCCCAACAGCCGCATGCTGTCGACCCAGGGAACAAAGCGCGACAGCAGGGTCTGGGCGCTATGTCCGTAGTCGCCGCGCTCGCGCATGTAGAGGAAATCCTTCGCCTCGATGTGTTTCACCTCGACGCGAAAGCTGGTGGCCGGCCAGCTGTCGTTGGCCGGCGTGCGCCACGCAATCCATCCGCCTGAGCGCCACTGCGAAGGCGTCATGCCGAAGTGCTCGCGGAAGGCTCGCGCGAACGCTTCGGGCGACGCGAAGCCGCAATTCAGCGAGATCGAGGTGACCTTTTCGTTCGGGCAGTGGCGCAGGCGGCCGGCGGCCGATTCGAGCCGTCGGCGGCGAACGAATTCCTTTAGCGTTTCGCCGGTCCAGGCGAGGAAGAGCCGGTGGAAATGAAACGGCGAGAAAGCTGCGCGGTCGGCCAACCGATCCAGGCTTAGATCCTCCGCCAGGTATGTCTCGATGTGGTCGAGCACCCGCTCCATGCGTTGCAAGTGGTGACTTCGCAGGGAAGGCTGTTCACGTGGGCGAACCGGTCCGGTCAGCGTCCCGACGCCAACGGGCTGCAAGGCAGGCTCGAAGCGGGGCTGTACGGCGGTAGCGGAGACCAGAACGTTCGTCTTCATTGGACACCTCGTCGGTTGGAGCCGGGGGCTCAGCGCGCGTTGACCACACGCCCCTCGCTATCGAACAAATGGCAGTGGCCGGACTCAGGCCTGAGCCACACCACCTCGCCGGCGCTCAGCATGTGGGCACCACTCGCGAGCTTGACGGCCGCGGGCTCGGGGTGGCCGGCGACATACGCGTAGGCGATGTCGCAGTCGCCCAGGTGTTCGACCTGGTCGACGGTGGCCTTGAAGCCGCTGCCCGGCGGCGCGAAGCCGAAGTGCTCGGGGCGCACGCCCAGTGTCACTTCACGCGCACCGCCCGGCAGGCTCTGGTCGGGCAGGAAGACGCTGCCGGCATCGCCCATCGACAGGCGAAGCCCCGAGCCCTCGTCATGCGCCATGCCTGGCAGGAAGCACATCTTCGGCGAGCCGAGGAAGCCAGCGACGAAGCGTGTTTTCGGGTTGCGGTAAAGCTCCATCGGGCTGCCGACTTGCTCGATGCGGCCTGCGTTGAAGACAGCGATGCGTGTGCCCAGCGTCATCGCCTCGACCTGGTCATGCGTCACGTAGATCATGGTCGTGCCGAGATCGCGGTGCAGCTTGGACAGTTCCATGCGCATCTGCACGCGCAGCGCCGCGTCGAGGTTAGACAACGGTTCGTCGAAAAGAAAGACTTTCGGATGGCGCACGATGGCACGGCCGATGGCGACACGCTGGCGCTGCCCACCGGATAGCGCCTTCGGCTTGCGGTCGAGCAGAGGCACGATCTGCAGCACCTCGGCGGCACGCATCACCGCCTTGTGCACCTCCGCCTTGCTGAGCTTCGTGAACTTGAGTGCGAAGCCGATGTTCTCGGCCACCGTCATGTGCGGATACAGCGCGTAGCTCTGGAACACCATCGCGACGCCGCGGTTCACCGGCGGCAGGTTCTGCGATTCTTCGTCGCCGATGAAGATCTGCCCGGCGGTGATGTCTTCGAGACCGGCGATGGAGCGCAGCAGCGTGGTCTTGCCGCAGCCCGAGGGGCCGACGAAGACCATGAACTCACCGGATTCGACATGCAGGTCGATGCCGTGCAGCACGCGGGGGCCGGTGCCGTATTGCTTTTCGACGCCCTTGAGAGTGAGGTGTGTCATTTGTGCTTCCTGAATCAGAGGCTGAGAGTTTTTCGAGCGTGTCCGAGCAGCGCGTCAAAAGGCGCCTGATCTAGGCGCAAAGCGCAGCCATAGCCGGGCTATGGCGAGCATTTGCAACGACGAGCAGGGGTCTTTTGGCGTGATGAGCGGGCATGATCGAAATACTCTCAGCCTCTCAGCCCTTGACCGCGCCGGCGGACAAACCTTCAATGAGGCGGCGTGAATAGAGAATGAAGATCACGACCAGCGGCAGCACGGTGATGGCCGAGCCGGCGCTGATGGCGCCCCACTGCGTCTGACCGGTGCCTTGCAACGAGCGCAGCACGAGCGGCGCGGTGAACATTTCCTGCTGGCTCATGACGAGCAAGGCGCCAACGAAGTTGTTGTAAGACCCGATGAAAGAGACGAGGCCCAGCGTGCCCATGGCGGGGCCGATGAGCGGCACGACGATGCGCCAGTAGATGCCGAACTCGCCGCAACCATCCATGCGCGCCGCCTCCACGAGTTCGCGCGGCACGGCCGAGCTGATGTACTGGCGCATGAGGAAAACACCGAAGGCCGAACAGGCGCCGGGCACGATGAGTGCCCGGGTGCTGTTGAGCCAGTCGATCTCCTTCATCAGCAGCACGAAGGGGATCATGCCGACGAAGGCGGGCAGCAGCATGGTGGCCATGAGTCCCGCGAAGAGCTTGTCGCGTCCGCGGAATTCGTACATCGCGAAGGCGTAGCCGCCGAGCGAGCAGAGGAACAGGTTGAGTGCGGTCGCCGCTGCGGCAATCCACAGCGACAGGCCCACGCTGTGCCAGAAGTGGGGGCGCAGCGCTACGAGCTCGCGGAAGTTGTCAACGAGCGCGGAGCCGAACCACAACGGCGGCGGCACAGAGAGGATTTCGGTGTTGGTGTGCGTCGCGAAGACGAACATGAAATAGAACGGCGCCAGCATGATGAGCGCACCCAGCATCACGATGGCATAGGGCAGCCATTCGGAGGGCTTGAGCGCGCGCAGCAGTTTCGCCTGGCGACTCTTCTGGTTCGTGCGCGCGGCCGGCGTAGTCACGGCCTGCGCGATGAGTTGCGTTGCGGACATGGCGTGTCAATCCTTGCGGCCGAGGGTGCGGTTGTTGAGCCACGTGAGCGCGGCGATCACCATGAACATCAGCCAGGCCACCGCCGACGCGGTGCCGAAGTCGCCGTCGTTGAGACCGACCTTGTACATCTGCATCGCCACCGTCTCGGCCACCTGCCCCACGCCGCCACTGCCGCCGGTGAGGATGAAGGGCTCCTCGAAGAGCTGAAGGTTGCCAATGATGGTCAGCGTGACGGCGAGAAGCATCATCGGACGCAGCAGGGGCACTGTGATGTAGCGGAACTGCTGCAGCAGGCCTGCACCGTCGATGGTCGCGGCTTCGTACAAGTCCTTCGGGATGGTCTGCAGCGCTGACAGGTACAACACGGTGTTCCAGCCGACGAAGCGCCACCAGACGATGAAGGACACGATGGGCCTGGTGTACTCCGGCCGCCCCCAGTCGACGTTTTGCGCGGGGAAGAGCCAGGCGAGCGGATGGATGCCGAACAATTCCAGATGGCCTAGACCAGTCAGAACTTGGTTGATGACGCCGAAGTCGCGCGAGAACAGCGAAGAGAACACCAGCGTGATGGCCACGGTGTTGGTGATGTACGGCAGAAAGTACATCGCGATCACCGGGTTGCGCGCGCGGCGGAACTTCGTGTGGATGAAGAACGCGAGCGGCACGGCGATCAGGTGTTGCGGCAGGCCCGAGACGATGCCCAGCCAGAAGGTGTTGTACATCGCGCGCCAGAAGTCGCGCGCGTACAGCTCCGACCAGAACTCGCCCGAGAAGAAGCGTGACCAGGGCAGGTCATTGACTTGCAGGACGAAGGCGTAGTTGCCCAGCCCTTCCCACTTCATGTTGCCCAGGCCGGCAGTCAGCTCCCAGCGGAAGAACGATGCATACGCGGAGAACAGCAGCGGAAAGAGGCCGAAGGTCAGAAAGAGGATGAAGAACGGCGCGACGAACACGTAGGGCATAAGCTGCCACGGTTTGAGTCGGCGCCGCTTCCTCTCCTTCGCCGGTTTTCCGTTCGGGGCGAGGACTGCTGACATGGGCGTGAATAGGAATGGCGTGAGAACTGCGGGGACGTTGTGTCAGCGAGGGATCTCAGCGGCGAACGCGGCGTTCGATCGCCTTCTTCGCGTCGGCCAGCGCGGTCTTCACGTCCTTGCCCTGCTCCAGCACCTTGTCGAACTCGGCAGCCACAACTTCGGCAGCCACCGGGTCGAGCTTGTCCACATCGGTCGCGGGAATCTTCGCCGCGGTCGCCTTCCAATCCTGGCGGGCTTTCTGACCGCCGAGGAATTCCATCGGCTGGTCGACGAATGCGTCGGTGGTGGCATCGACGAGGGCCGGAAAGGCGTCGAGCTCACGGAAGGCGGCGATCTGCACTTCTCTGTTCGTGCTCATAAACTGCACGAAATCCCAGGCGAGTGCCTTATTCTTTGAGCCCTTCGGGATGGCGTAGAAGCTACCTCCGTAGGAGGCGTTCACGCCGCCGGGGATTCCGGCCGAGCGCCAGTTGCCCTTGGTGTCCGGCGCGATCCAGTTCTTCAGGTGGCCCGCGAGCCAGGAGCCCATCATTTCTGAGGCGATGGTGCCGCGCTTGAACCCTTCGCTCCACTCGTTGCTCCAGGCGCCGATCTTCGCGTCGATGCCGGCGGCGCGCGCGAGCTTGGCGGTTTCGAAGGCGTTCACGAAGCGCGGCGACTCGACGAGGATCTTGCCCTTGCTGTCGAAGTAGATGCCTTCACCGTCCTTCAGGCCGGAGCGGATGATGATGTCCTTGATCGCTGCGGCATGTGGGATCAGGTAGGAGCCGGTTTTGGCCTTCAGAGTCTTGCCGGCGTCGATGAACGACGGCCAGGACTTGGTGAGTTGCGCCTCGGTGATGCCGGCCTTGTCCATCAGGTCCTTGCGGTAGAACAAGGCACCTGGGCCAATGTCGGCGGGCATGGCGGCGAAGATGCCGCCGCGGCTCGTGGCCTGCGCCACGGAGAACTTGAAGAACTTGTCTTTGTACTGCAGCGCGTTATAGGGCGGCTTGGACAGGTCTTCCACACCGCCGCCTTCGGCGAACTTGGCAACGAAGCCGATCTCGATGCCCATCACATCGGGCAGGTTCGCGCCGGTGGCCAGCGCCGTGATCATGGCGTTGTGATGGTCGCCATAGCCGAGCGCGACGAGCTTGATCTCGACGTCGGGATGCAGCTTCTTGTACAACGGGATGGCGGCGGTGACGGAGCGGTCGAGGTCCTTGAAGGATGCGACGGTCAGCACCGTCTGGGCGGCGGCGAGGCCCGTGGCCGATGCCAGCAGCGTGGCGAGACTGAGCCTGATTGCGAGTTTCACTGTATCTCCTCATGGTGGTCGAGCGACGCACCTGCCGTTCCTGACGATTTCATGCAAGCGCTTGCATGAAAGTGTATGGAGCAGTCGGAGATCACCAGCCCAGGGGGAACCCTGAGCGGGCTAGCCGATTTTGCGATTTTGTGAAATATGTCATGCAAGCGCTGTCATGATGGACTCACGCCTGTAATTGCTCCGCCGATTGGAGTTGCACCGGCCGCGGAACTGGCAAAGCGACGTGCTCGCTCGGAGCGTGATTCAAATCAGATGGACGACCGCGTGCGCACGCCTCGCGCTTTGACCTGCCTTACATGCCGGATTACCCCGGAGCCGCCTCACCGAGCGAGAGGCTGAGAGTATTTCGAGCGTGCCCGAGCAGCACGTCAAAAGGCGCCTGATCTAGGCGCAAAGCGCAGCCATAGCTTGGCTATGGCGAGCATTTGCAACGACGAGCAGGGGGCTTTTGGCGT
>JAJKJU010000113.1 GCA_021153565.1 Rhizobacter sp. | reverse complement strand
CTGTGGGACAAGCGCATCGACCGCGAGGCGCAGGCCCAGTTCGGCGAGGCCAAGGTGCCAATGCAACCGTACGTCTACCAGACCAAGGTCTGAGAGGCTGACCTGCAATTCACCGAACGCTGCTCGTGAGCGACGCCGCGAAAGCCCTGGAGGCATCGGAACTTCCGGTACCCGACATGCCGCCGCCCCCTGCGGATGTGCTGCCCCAAGCGGTGGACCGCGTTGCCATGGCCCGCCTGTATGGCGAGCCCTTGTTTGCGATGCCGCAGGATCTGTACATCCCGCCGGATGCGCTCGAGGTCTTTCTCGAAGCCTTCGAAGGGCCACTGGACCTGCTGCTGTACCTGATCCGCAAGCAGAACTTCAACATCCTCGACATTCCGCTGGCCGATGTGACGCGCCAGTACCTGGCCTACGTCGACCAAATCCGCAAGACCAACCTCGAACTGGCGAGCGAATACCTCTTGATGGCGGCGATGCTGATCGAGATCAAGTCGCGCATGCTGCTGCCGCCCAAGAAGACGCCGGACGGGCAGGAACCCGAAGACCCGCGCGCCGAACTTGTGCGGCGGCTCATCGAGTACGAACAGATCAAGCTGGCCGCGGCGAGGCTCGACGGTTTGCCCGTGCTGGGCCGCGACTTCCTGCGGGCGCAGGTGGTCATCGAACAGTCGCTCACACCACGTTTTCCGGACGTCCACACGGACGAGCTTCGCGCGGCTTGGCAGGACATTCTTCGCCGCGCGAAGCTCAACCAGCACCACACCATCACCCGCGAGCAGTTGTCGGTGCGCGAACACATGAGCATCGTTCTGCGCACCTTGCAGGGCCGCAAGTTCGTCGAGTTCGAAGAACTCTTCGACGTCACGCGTGGCACGCCGGTCCTGGTGGTCACCTTTATTGCCATGCTGGAGCTAGCGCGCGAGCGGCTGCTGGAGATCACACAGGCCGAGGCGTTCGCGCCGATTTACGTTCGGCTGGCCTATCAGCCCTCTTGATCGGCAGTCAAATTACGACAATTGCGGCTTATGAAGCCCGCCCCTACGAATACCCTGAAAGCCGCTTCGGGCGGCGTATCAAATGAAACAAGCACCCATTGAATTTCATCGTCCCGCTGCTCGCTCTGCCGTCGTCCGCTGGCGCACCGAAGATGTCGAAGCGCTGTTCGACTTGCCGTTCAACGAGCTGATGTTCCGCGCGCAGTCGGTGCACCGCGAGCACTTCAATCCGAGCGAAGTGCAGCTGTCCACGCTGCTGTCTATCAAGACCGGCGGCTGCCCCGAGAACTGTGCGTATTGCCCGCAGTCGGTTCACTTCGACACGCCGGTCGAAGCCACTGCGCTGATGAAACTCGACGCCGTGCTCGACGCGGCCAAGCGCGCCAAGGAAGCCGGTGCGACGCGCTTCTGCATGGGCGCCGCATGGCGCGGGCCGAAGGATCGTGACATCGAGAAGGTGGCCGAGCTGGTGAGCGGGGTGAAGGCGCTGGGCCTGGAAACCTGTGCCACGCTGGGCATGCTCGACGTGGGCCATGCCGAGACGCTGCGCGACGCGGGTCTCGACTATTACAACCACAACATCGACAGCGCACCTGACAAATACGCCGACATCATTACCACGCGGCAGTTCGATGACCGCCTCGACACGCTGCGGAAGGTGCGTGGGGCGGGCGTCAAGGTGTGCTGCGGCGGCATTGTGGGCATGGGCGAATCGCGCTCGCAGCGTGCGGCGCTCATCGCAGAGCTGGCCAATATGGAACCCTACCCCGAGTCAGTGCCCATCAACCACCTGGTACAGGTCGAAGGCACGCCGCTTCACGGCATGGACAAGATCGACCATTTCGAATTCGTCCGCACCATTGCAGCGGCGCGCATCACAATGCCCGACGCGATGGTGCGCCTGTCCGCCGGCCGCCAGCAAATGGGCGAAGCGGTGCAGGCCTTGTGTTTCTTGGCGGGCGCCAATTCGATCTTCTACGGCGACAAGCTACTGACCACGGGCAACCCGGATGTCACAGCCGACCAGGAGTTGCTCGGCAAGCTGGGCATGCGCACCGCGTAGCGCGGGCTTGGGCACACGCAAGACTGCCTCTCTCAACGCACACGTGGGCAGCAGCCCACCCAACAGAATCGGCGGAAACGAAATGAGCGATCAACCTGTGTACGGCGGCGCGCCAAGCGGCGTGACGCAGCGCAAAACGCTGACCCTGCACCGCATTCGCGAGATGCACGCGCAAGGCGAGCCGATTGCGATGCTGACCTGCTATGACGCGTCCTTCGCCCGCGTGCTCGATGCCGCCGGGGTCGATTGCCTGCTGGTCGGCGACTCGCTGGGCATGGTGATGCAGGGCCAGACCAGCACCCTGCCGGTCACGCTCGAGGAAACCGCCTACCACCTGCGCTGCGTGGTGCGCGGCAACAATAACGCGTGGCTGATCGGCGACCTGCCTTTTGGCAGCTACCAACAGTCGCCGGCTCAGGCGATGGCGAGCGCCATGGTGCTGATGCAGTCCGGCGCGCAGATGGTCAAGCTCGAAGGCGGCGGCTGGACGAACGAGACGGTGCGCTTCCTGACGGAGCGCGGCGTCCCGGTGTGCGCTCACCTGGGCCTCACGCCGCAGTCGGTGCATGCCTTGGGCGGTTATCGCGTGCAAGGCCGCAACGATGAAGCTGCCGCCGTCTTGAAACGTCATGCACGCGAGCTGCAAGACGCAGGAGCCTCGATGCTGGTGCTCGAATTGCTGCCGAGCACTGTGGCAAAAGATGTCACGCAATCTCTGTCGATTCCCGTCATCGGCATCGGTGCCGGAAAGGGATGCTCAGGCCAGGTGCTTGTGCTGCACGACATGCTCGGACTCACGCAAGGCAAGCTTCCGCGATTCGTCCGAAACTTCATGGAGGGCCAGCCTTCCATCGAGGCCGCGGTGCGCCGCTTCGTCGCCGACGTGAAGGCCCGCAGTTTTCCGGATGACGCACTCCACGGGTACTGATCATGAAAACGCTTCACACCATCGCCGACCTGCGTGCCCTGCTGCCCGAAGCAGGCACCTGCGCGTTCGTGCCGACCATGGGCAACCTGCACGAAGGCCATCTGAGCCTCGTCCGGCAAGCCCGCAACCACGGGCTGCCGGTGGTGGCAAGCATCTTCGTGAACCGCCTGCAGTTCGCGCCGCACGAAGATTTCGACCGCTACCCGCGCACGCTGGCACGCGACTGCGAACTGCTGGATTCCGCGGGCTGCGACATCCTGTTCGCACCCGACGAGCGGGAGCTTTATCCGCAGCCGCAGAGCTACAAGGTAACGCCCGACCCGGCCTTGGCAGGCATTCTCGAAGGCCACTTCCGCCCGGGCTTCTTCACCGGCGTGTGCACGGTGGTGATGAAGCTATTCGGCTGCGTGCGCCCGAGCGTGGCGGTGTTCGGCAAGAAAGACTATCAACAGTTGATGGTCATCCGGCGGATGGTCTAGCAATTTGCCCTGTCTGTTCGGATCGAGTCGGGAGAGACCTGCCGCGCCGACACCGGGCTGGCCTTGTCATCGCGCAATGCTTATCTGAGCGACGGGGATCGCGCCAAGGCGACGGAGCTGGTGAATGCGCTTCGCGATTTGTCGCAACGCTTTCGTTCGTCACCGGCGCGCCTGCCCGAGCTGGAAACACAGGCGGTGAATGAACTGAACGTCAAGGGCTGGGCAGTGGACTATTTGACCATCCGGCGCCGCAGCGATCTGCTTGCGCCGAATGCTGCGGATCAATCGCTGGTGGCTCTCGGCGCAGCAAAGCTCGCGAACACTCGCTTGATCGACAACGTCGAGTTCTGAGTTTCGCCCCTTCGAAGACCTCCCGCAGGCTCGTTGCTGGCCGTGCTCATCGTGTTGGCAGGACGTACCAAGGCTGAGAGGCTGAGAGGCAGCCCTTTCAAGGTCGTGCATTGGCTCCTCTCCCCTCTGGGGAGAGGTTGGGTGAGGGGCTGCGGCGATGGCAGCCCCATGTCCTCATTCACCGCCCACGGCCCTCACCCCAACCCTCCCAAACCCTCCCAGAGGGAGAGGGAGCAATACCAGACTGTGTAAAGACCTTGAAAGGGCTGGCTTTCACGCCCGATCCGCAGATGCGCCGAGCTCCCGCATCCGACTCAGGATCTCATCCGGCACGACTTGGCCTTGCAGGGACATGGGCGCAGCGCCGACGCCAAGACGCTCCAGCAAATCCCATGCGGCCGCAGTCTGACTTGGGGTAGGCAACCCGGTCACAGGCTCCAGTCCTTCGCGCAGTGTCAACAGGCTAGAGAACACACAGCCCATCAGCAGGTTCGGGGCTGGGTTGAGCAAAGCAGCACCTGCCGCGAAGCGTGCATCGCCACGTTGAGCCCAGATGGGACCAGGCTGGCATTGCACCCGTTCAGGCACTGTCAGCGTGCCGGCCTCCGTGACCAGAAAATCGCCCGTGGTTCGCATGCGTCGCCATGAGTCCTCCACCGATAAGCAATGGGGAGCGGAATCGTCGACCACGATTGTCCTGGGCGCCAGGCGTGCAACCTCGACCACTTCCGGCATGCTGGTGGCGCTGACGATCAGCGAGCAGTCGTAGAGCGGCCGAGGGGCGTGGCCATCGCTCAATGCAATTTGTACGTCGGGACACCACGCCTTCAGTGAATGGCTCAACGCCTCCAGGTGCGTACGCCGGCTTGGTACGTCCACCAGCAACAGCGAGGCGGGAGCTTCCAGACGGGCTGCGCATAACCGGGCCACCCCCTCGCCAATGGATCCCAACCCGAGAAAGGCCATGCGCTCGGCACTCAGCTTGCGTCCGAGTACGGGGCCGATGGAGCGCACCATGTGAACAACACATGCGATGGTCGTGGAGTGCCCAGTGGTGAGCACGACAGGCGCCGGCTGCAACGACTGGCCGTAAAGCGTTGCCGAAGGAATCAGGCCGGTCAGGGCAATTGTCCTGGCACCAGCGGCCTGCGCATGCGCGCACGCCTGCTCGATGGCCCTTCGCGTGGCCTTCGGATCGGCATGGAGTTCGCGGTCCATGATGGGCGCGCTGATGACTCCAATGCGACCCCGCTGCGTTTCGATGGTGAACATGCGATGCGGGGCTCGCAGCAGCGAGGCCCGGAGCTGCGCGGGGGCGCCTTCGAGCAGTCGTGCGGGCAGGCTGACCACCGCTGCGACCTCTAGCGGAGGCTCATGCTCTCCTGCACACGAGCGATTCCCGATGGCTGAAGAGGGAGCGAGCGTGTTCGCAGGGGGATTCCCTGCCGCTTGAGCATGGAGTGAACCCAGCTCCAGAAGCCCCCCGATGGTGGCGCGCTGCCACACGGCGCCTGCCGGGAGACGCCAACCGAGCCGCATCTCCAGAGCCGTCTGCAGCTCCAGGGCGCTGAGCGAGTCCAGCCCTGCCTCCGTGAGTGGCACTTCATCGCCGATGTCCTTGCACTTCAGGATGCGGCAAACCTCTGCACGTACGATGTCCACCGCCAAGTGCGAGCACTCGGGTCCGACGTCGGTACGCGCAGACGAGCCGACCCATGGCTGCGTGGGCCTGTCCAACCAATGCCGTTCACGTTGGAAGGCATAACCGGGAACATCCGTCCATTGACCCGCCAGATGCTCCGGGCGGAGCTGCCCGCCTTCCACGTACCAAGCTGCAAGAGCGTCGGCTTGGCTCGAGTCCGGAGAGTTGGCCGACGACTCATGCTTGGGTCGTCCGTGCGCCATCTGCACCTGGGCCGGCTGCCCGCCGTTCGCAAGCTCCCTCAATGCCGCGACGGTTTGCTGCGTATCCCGCCAAACCATTGCCAGCCGATGGCTGAGCATCGCGCGGCTGATGGATAGGCTGAAGCAAAGGTCGGCAGAGTCCTGCCCCGGATGGGCAGCTATCCAGTTCGCGATGGCACCGGCTTGCGCGCGCAGGGCCTGCTCGCCCTGGCCCGACAACGTAAGGATCTGGTACTTGCCTGCACCTTGGCGCGGACGGTGTGGTGGAGGCTCCTGGACAATCAGATGCGCATTGGTACCGCCGAAGCCAAACGCACTGACGCCCGCGATGCGAGGTGTGCTCCAAGGCTGCAGCCGGTCGACGAGATGCAGGCGTGACGGATCGATGCAATCGGCAGCCCGTCCGACATGGATCGTGGCCGGAATCAGCCCATGCTTGAGCGAGAGCACGACCTTGATGAGGCCCGCCAAGCCCGAGGCGCTTTCGGTATGTCCCAAGTTGGACTTGACGGAGCCGATAGGCAGGGGCTGCCGATCCTCAGCCGTCAGGCAATGGCGCAACACGTTCGCTTCGAGCGCATCGGCGAGAGGCGCCCCGACGGCATGGCACTCGACGTAGCCGATGTCCGATCTCTGCAAGCCGGCCCGCTGCAGTGCTTTGCGGATCGCTGCCTCCTGCCCTGGTGTGCTGGGTGCGGTCAGGCCGTTGCGCTCCCCCTGGGCAAGACCGCAACCTCGCACGACTGCATGAATCCGGTCTCCTTCGCGCAGCGCGTCGGAGAGTCGCTTGAGCAGCACGACGCCACAGCCTTCGCCCCGCACGTAACCGTCTGCCTCCGACGAAAAGGGACGCGCTCGGCCACTGGGCGAGAGCAGCCGCGTGCGACTGAAGTAGACCATCGTCTCCGGTTCAATCAGCACGTTGGCAGCGCCGGCCAATGCCACGTCGCACTCTCCGGCCAGCAATGACTGGCAAGCCAGATGGATCGCTGTGAGGCCTGAGGAGCAGGCCGTGTCCACCGCGAGATTGGGGCCGCTCAGTCCGAATGCATACGAGATCCGGCCGGCCATGGTGCTTGGAGCCGTTCCGACCATGCTGAAGCTGTCGATGCGCTCCGGCACACCAAAGGTGCGCACCTGGTATTCATGTCCGCTGATGCCCATGAATACTCCCGTTTCCTTGCCGCGCAGGGAAGCTGGCAGGACAGCCGCGTCCTCCATCGCGTGCCAGCTGCCTTCCAGCAGCAAACGCAACTGCGGATCGATGCTTGGGGCTTCTGCAGGGCTGATTCGAAACAGTGTGCGGTCGAATCGGTCGACGTCCTGCAACCAACTGCCATGCCAACTGGTGATCTTGCCGGGCTCGGTCGGGTTGGTGCTGAACCACCGCGCCGCGTCCCAGCGCTCGGGCGGTGTTTCCGTCACCGCGTCGACACCGGCAACCAAGCCGCTCCAGTAGCTCTGCAGGCTGTCCATGCCGCCGCCGAACCGGCACGACATGCCCACGATGGCCACCGGCTCGTTCCATGTATGGTTCATCAGAATGACCTCAAGCAGGTGGTGGTTCTACGGACGAGGATCCATCGGGAGCTTGATAGGGAAGCCTGTGTTGGGCTCCTTGTCGCCACGGTGCTGCTCGAACTCGTGGATCCATGCTTGCATTGCATCGGCCAGGGCATAGAAATCGGCATCGGTGTAGGCCTTCCCGTCCCCTGCTCGTTTTGACCGGCGAATCCGTGGGCCACGTGAAGGAGGCGCGGTGCCGGCGGCGCCTGGCACTCGGGCAATTCGAAAATTGGCCATCAGAATTTCGGCCCCTCGGCTGTGTTCCACACGCGCAAACGCCTCGCTCGCATCGCGTCCCAGCCATGGCAGCAAGGTACGGGCGCCGCCGGGGTGCTCATACAGGAATCGGGTCACGTCATAGACCACACCATCGATCACGATCCAGGCATCGTGCGCCTGGTTGTGCCTTGCCACCTCTTCCAGGCCCACCTCGGGCAGTTCGGTCGGTGGCACTTCACCGGCATCGACCAGTGGAAGCAGTCCCTCGGGAAAGCCCCCGTTGAGCGCCAAGCGCTCTGGCGCCGGGCGCGTGTCAGTGTGCTTCGCAGGCAGGAAGGCCGAACGCTGGGTAACACCGATGTCGTCGATCTTGTTGTAAAGGAGATAGGGCTGAAGACTCCTGATCCAGGGTGTGCGCGGCAAGGCCGCGCTGGCCTGCCCTATCACCTTGAGAACCTGCCGCACCTCGGCCACCACCGGTTCCGGTGCAGGCGGCAGGTCCATGGCCTCCCGTTGCCAATCGTCCATGCCGGCGATGATGGCCGAGAGTATGGGAATACGGAGATCACTTTGATAGGTGGCCAGCACCTGGATGACGATCTCGACGAATGCCCGTTGAGTGGCGTCGGTCGTTCCCCCGGCGCAACTGGACATTTCCTGCCACCATGCAAACTCGGTGTCGTAATCGTCGCTGATGCCTCGGATATTCATGGCCCGGCCCATTTGCAAGAATGCGTTGAACCAGCCCAGCCGCTCGACCTCCGTGAAGCAGCGCCAACTGAGCTTGCGGTTCCACAGCACCGGCACGAACATCAACCCGCCAAGAATGAAGCGGAAAGCGTCGTTGGGCGCAGCGTAGCGGCCGTGGATGGCGTTGATGCGAGCGATGGCTTCACGCCCGCGCTTGCTCTCCAGCCCCCACTCCAGCATGTTCGAGAAGAACATCACCGTGTCGTTGATCCGCTGAAAGGCGCGGTGGATGAACTCGCCCGTCGAGTGGAAGAACATCGCGTTGGCCGGCAACACGAGCGGCCGGGTTTCGAACAGCACGGCAAACAGCTTCTGCTCGGCGCGGAATTCGTAACTGATGTAGTGGTAGATCCGCGTCGCGTCGCGCACGGGATCCAGGCCCTGCACCTGCTCGAAGGTATCTGGCTGCAGAAGCCAGCCCACGCGTTCGCGAAAACGCTCGTAGCGCCGCACCCCTTCACCGACGGCCTCGTGACAGTCAGTGGGCAGCATTGGCAGCATGTCCTGCAGCGCTTGCGCCGGAATGTCGTCAGCATGCTGCTGCAAGAGCAGCAACGCCGGCTCGCTGTGTTGCACGCATGAAAGTGCCGATACCAACATGTGGTGCTGGTCGCGCAGTTCCTCTTGCACTGCGTCGCGCAACGCCTGTTCGTCCAGCGGCGGCGTGAGATCGAGCAGGGAAATGAGACGTTGTACCCGGCTGCTGTTTTGTCGCTGTTGCCGCTTGGCGCGGGCCAGTATCTGCTCAAGTTCGGTATTCATGATTTTGTCGGTTCGGCTGAGATTTGGCGGGATCGGCCAAGCGCACGTTGCGCGCCAAACCGAATGCGCGAAGCAGCCTGATGAATCCCCATGAAAAATCGATTTGCCACCAGTGCCAGCCATGCCGTGCGGATGCGGCAGCAGCATGGTGGTTGTTGTGCCAGCCTTCGCCAAAGGCCAGCAACCCGAGCACTGCATGGTTGCGACTTGCGCCCTTGGCCCTGTGAGGTTGGCTGCCCCAGAGATGGCAGACCGAGTTGATGCTCCATGTGACGTGCTGCACGAGAAACATCCGCAGCAAACCGCCGAAGATCAGCCCGTCGAGTGCGCCCGAGGCACCACCGATCAAGGCTCCCGCTGCCGCGGGCAGCACAATACCCAACCCCACGAAGAGCAGGTAGTGCCGACCCACCCAAGCCACGAGCCGGTCACGCAACAGGTCAGGCGCGTAGTGCAAGGGGGCTGCTGGCGGCACGGTCATCATCCAGCCGGCATGGGCATGCCAAAAACCACGCCATCCCCGCTGCGGTGCATGCGGTGAGTGCGGGTCCTGGTCAGACTCGGCGTGCTGGTGATGCCTTCGATGCGTTGCCACCCAGAAGGCCGGCGGTCCTTCGGCCGCAAGGCAGCCCATGATGGCCAGGCAGCCCCGCAGCCATCCATCGGCTTCGAAGGATCGGTGCGTGAACAGGCGGTGGTAGCCCACGGTGATGCCCAGCATGGAGACCGTGTACAGCGCAAAGCACATGGCCCACGCCCACGCGGGAGCCTGTGCCAAGCGCCAGACGGCCGCGACGGCGCCGGCCAGGGGCAACACAAGCGTCGGAATGGCGGTGCATCTTTGCAAGCGCAGCAACGCCCGCTCCGCTTCCGTACCGCGGATGTTGTCTTCCTGCATGAGGCGTCAGCCGCGTGCTAGCTGCTTGGAAAGGCGCGCGATGGTCGGGTATTCCCAGAACAACGTGGCCGGCAACTTCCGCTCCAGCATCTTCTCCAATTCACCGGTCATGGTCAGGGCGGACAGGGAATCAATGCCGTGGTCGGACAAGGGCGCATCGATGTCCACCTCTTCCGGAGCGATCTCCAGTGCACCGGCGATGCGGGTAACGAACCACTGTTCAAGATGCTGAATCGTCAATTTTTGCGCATCTGCCATTTGGATGCCCCAAAAAAACTGGTCCGGCTGCGTGCGTTCGAACCTGGGACCTGGATGCGCCTGCGCGCGAGTCTCTCAGGACATGTTCACTTCCGAGGACCGGGGGTATTCGTGGTTGGCGTGTCTGTTCGACAGGGTTCCCTCCAGATACTGCTGGCGCGTCCGCGCACGTTGCAACTTGCCGCTGGAAGTCTTGCTGATTTGTCCCGAGGACAGGAGCACGCAGTCTGAAAGGGCGATGCCCAGTTCGGCCTGCACATTGCGTTTGATCTCCTGCATGAGCTTCTTTGGATCTTGCGTCCGGGCTTCGGCTGCCACCACCAGTTCCTCAGTCGCCGTCCCTGAACGAGTGAAGGCCACGACATGGCCTTGGCGAACCCCGGGCAGTGTGCCGACCAAATGCTCCACGTGATGGGGATCGACGTTGCGGCCGTTGATGATGAGCAGGTCCTTCTTTCGGCCGGTGACGTAGAGGCGACCGCAAGCAAGGTAGCCAAGGTCGCCGGTATGCAATCCGTGTTCGAACGAATCTCCCTCGTGGTAGCCGGTTGAAACGCAAGGCCCCCGCAGCACGATCTCCCCGATCTGACGGTCCGCGCGGGGCCGCCCCTGGTCGTCGACGATGTGCAATTCGTAGCCCGGCAATGGCCGGCCGCACGCGACCACCTCGATGCCGTCTGCGGCGGGTACGGCACACCCCCGAAGCTCACGTTCATCCGCATCAATGCGTTCGCTGAGGAGCCCCTCGTCCAGCATCGGAAAACT
This sequence comes from Rhizobacter sp., assembly GCA_021153565.1. Taxonomy (GTDB): domain Bacteria; phylum Pseudomonadota; class Gammaproteobacteria; order Burkholderiales; family Burkholderiaceae_C; genus Albitalea. The sequence continues at coordinate 2,681 of JAJKJU010000113.1, read as the reverse complement.
CACCGCGAGCGTGGCCTCTGCCAGTCCATAGCAGGGAAACAGCCCTTCTCCGCGCATGCCGCTGGGCTCGAAGGTGCGGGCAAACTCCAGAAGCGACGGGGCATGGATGGGTTCGGCCCCGCACCCCCAGACCCGAACGCTGGCTAGCGAAATCTCTTCCGCACGCCCTCGTTTCGCGGTCAGTGCGTATGCGAAGTTCGGCGCAAACGTGATCGTGGCTCGCTGCTCGCATAGCGCGCGTAACCACGAGCGGGGCTCACGCAGGAATGCCACGGTCGGCATGAAGATCGCGCTGGAGTGCGTGATGAACGGAGCAAACACGAAGCCGATGAGACCCATGTCATGGAACAGCGGCAACCAAGACAGCGCGCGATCGCTGCGGTCCGCCTGCAAGCCGTCAGCCATGATGGCTTGCGCATTGGCGATGAGATTGCGATGGCTGATTCGCACTCCCTTGGGGGCCGAGGTGCTGCCGGAGGTGTATTGCAACAATGCCAGGTCCTCGGAGTCGAAATCGTTCGGCTCCGGAAGGTCGACGGGGCCGCGTTGCGCTGCCTGCTGCAGCAATGCCTGTGGGGACGTCATGCCTTCCAGATCTGGCGCCTGTGCGGCCAGCGGCACGATCGCGTGGCGAAGCTCTTCATCGGCAAGCAGCAGCCGCGCACCGCAATGGCGAAGGATCGCTGCCGCGGTGCTGCTCCAGCTGTTCATCCTCCCGATGGTCATGGGAGGGCTCATGGGTACGGGCACCACGCCCGCCAGCAGTGCTCCCAGAATGCTGGAGCAGAACTGGCGAGCCATGGGCAACATCAAGGCAACCCTGTCCCCGCGCTGAAGACCAGCTGAGAGCATGCCCTGGCCCAAGCGCGCGGCCTCATTCAGCAATTCAGCATGACTCAGGCGCTGCTGCCCACCCCATCCGTCCAGGTAAAGATGAAAACTCTCGTGATCGGAACTGCACTCTCGCAACAGGTGGACAAAGGTAGGAGCATGTGAGGGCATGGGAACGCTGATCTATGCAGCAGCGGGAAAGGCCGGCCAGTGTCGACGAGTTCGAAATGGGTAGCAATGCAGGCGCGGGGTTTTTTGTGGGGGCGCGAGTTGCAGATGTGACACCTCGCAACGCGCTGAATTGGCGCGCAGTTCGTGTCTGTGAATTCGACGCACCTATCAATGACGAGTTGGCCAAGCAGTGGCATTGACCCACTCCACGCGGTTGCGGTGTACGCTTCTCACATGAGACGCGGCATCTTCTTGTTGTGTGCTCTCGCACTGCTCGCGGCATTCGCCGGCCCGCGCGCGATCGCGGCTGCAACCGTATCGCCGGTATTCGTGCTGCGCATCGACGGCGCCATCGGACCAGCCACCGCCGATCACGTCAAGCGCGCGCTGGAGCGGGCCGCGCGCGAACACGCGCAACTCGTCGTGCTGCAAATGGACACGCCGGGCGGACTGGACACCGCCATGCGCAGCATCATCAAGGAAATCCTCGCTTCGCCGGTGCCGGTGGCCGGCTTCGTGTCGCCTCAGGGCTCGCGCGCCGCAAGCGCCGGCACCTACATCCTTTATGCGACGCACATCGCAGCAATGGCGCCGGCCACCAACCTCGGCGCCGCGACGCCGATCGCGGTAGGGCTGCCCTCGCCCGGCGGAGGTGCGGAGCCTGCCAACCGTCCAGCCAGCGGGGCGTCTGCTTCCGCGCCGGGCCACGACACACTTGCCGCCAAGCGAATCAACGATGCCACCGCCTACATACGCGGCCTCGCGCAACTGCGTGGCCGAGACGTCGCATGGGCCGAACAGGCGGTGCGCGAAGCAGTGAGCCTGCCCGCAAACGATGCACTCTCGCGCAAGGTCATCGATCTCATCGCCGTCGACGTGAAGGACCTCTTGCGCCAAGTCGACGGCCGCGCGGTGCCTCTGGGCGATACGCGCGGCAGCGTCAAGCTCGCCACGGCGCAGGCCGACGTCATTGCCATCGAACTTGATTGGCATGGCCGCCTGCTCGCGGTGATCAGCGACCCAAGCCTCGCGCTGGTCCTGATGATGATCGGCATCTACGGACTGCTCTTCGAGTTCATGAATCCCGGAACCGTAGCGCCTGGTGTGATCGGCGGCGTGTGCCTGCTGCTGGCCCTGTGGGGACTGCAGATGCTGCCCATCAATTACGCGGGCCTCGCGCTGATTCTGCTGGGCATCGCCTTCTTCGTCGCAGAGGCCTTCATCCCGAGCTATGGGGTGCTTGGCGCGGGAGGGGTCGCCGCGTTCGCCTTTGGTGCGCTGCTGCTGCTTGACACCGACATCCCGGGCCTGGGAATTCCACGCGCCTTGATCGCCAGCCTGACATTAGTGTCTGCCGCCTTCGTCATCGGCATCGCCGTGATGGCCGCCAAGGCGCGCCGACGGCCGGTGGTTAGCGGCACGCCGCTCCTTCTCGGCGCATCTGGCGAAGTCATCGAATTCGACGGCGTCGAGGGCTGGGCGTCAGTCGGCGGAGAACGCTGGCGCGTGCATGCCACACAGCCCCTGCAACCCCACCAGCGCGTGCGCGTCACGCGCGTGGACGGTCTCACGCTCGAGGTGAGAGGCTGAGAGTATTTCGAACGTGTCCGAGCAGCACGTCAAAAGGCGCCTGATCTAGGCGCAAAGCGCAGCCATAGCTTGGCTATGGCGAGCATTTG
>JAJKJU010000112.1 GCA_021153565.1 Rhizobacter sp. | reverse complement strand
CAAAAGGCGCCTGATCTAGGCGCAAAGCGCAGCCATAGCCCGGGCTATGGCGAGCATTTGTAACGACGAGCAGGGGTCTTTTGGCGTGATGAGCGGGCATGGTCGAAATACTCTCAGCCTCTCAGACGGTGCCGAGCTGCGTCGGCAGGCAGGAGCGAGGGGACATGTCAGAGGCTGAGAAAGTTCTCAGACGGCCGAGGCGCGTGATGCAGGCAACGGTGCCGGGGCCGGCCCGATCATCTTCACTGAAGTTCCGTCGCGCACGTTGCCGGCGGAGCCGCGCAGCACCGCGGTGTTATCGGCAAGGCCATCGACGATCTCCACTGCGTTCTCGGTGCGTCCGTCGATGATCGCGTCGCCGCGTGTCCCGAGCGTCACGTTGCGCTGGGTCACGCGGTTGTTGGCGACGACGAGCACATAGGGCCTGGCTTGGTCGACGCGCACCGAGGTGGCTGGCACGACCAGTGCCTTGCTGCGTTGGAGATCGATCTGTCCTTTGGCGAAGAGGCCCTGACGCAATGCCGGGTGGCTCTGCAGCGCAAGGTAGACCATGACGGCCCGCGTCCCCGGCTGAGTGCTTGGGTTGATGCGCGCCACCGTCGCCAACGCTGGCTCCCTCAGGCCATCGACGACGAGGCGGGCGCGCTGCCCTACGTTCAAGTCCGCCACATCCTCGGGCGCCACGGCAGCTTCGAGTTCGATGCGCGACAGATCCACCACCTCGACGATCTTCATGTCGATGGCCGCGCGCTCACCCGGCTGAACGAGGCGCTGCGACACGATGCCTGAGATAGGGGCAGTCAGCAGCGCATCAGCCCGCGATTTTTTGGCGAGCGCGACAGCCGCAGCCGCTGCTTCGTAGTTGGCCTTGGCAGCCGCCTGGTTCGACACCGATGTCTCCAGACCCGTGGCCGAGATGAAGCCCTGGGCCACCAATGCACGGTTGTTGTCGAGCGCACGTTTGGCGATGTCGAGCTGAGCCTTTGACGAGTCGGCGGTCTGTTCGGCCTGCCGCAGGCGCCAATCGAACTCGGTCGTGTCGAGCTGTCCGATGACTTGGCCTGCCTTGACCGTGTCGCCTTCTCGCACCAGCAACGACTTCACTTCGGCCGCGACCTTGGCCTTGACCACGGCACTGTTCACGGCCTTCAGGCCGCCTGAGACGGCAAGCGTGCGCGTGAGTTCAGTTGGATGCACGATGACGACGTCGGTCGACGACAGTTCGAGCTGCAAGGGCGCCTTGGCCGATGCTGCAGCCGCTGCGTTCTCGAGCTGCCGCGCCTTCATGGATCGCACCGCCAGGCCACCGACGAGCAGCACGCAGACCATGCCTATGGTCCAGGGTAGCCAGCGTTTCATGCGACCTTTCTCGGGCTATTTTTTCTGGATGCACTTGCGCAAGTCGTCAGCGGACAGGTCTTTTTACCGACAGTTCCGCAACGTGCGGCACCCAGCAGTTCCTGCGGGCGCGCTTGACGGGTGGCGGGAGTGGTCTTGATATCCATCCTCAAGATACTGACTGATCGGTCAGTAATGTAGCGGGCGAGGGGGAGAGTCAGGGCAGGCAGTAGATCAATGGCATGCAGGCTGCCAACTACAACCGTTACCGGCTGTTTCGAACGGCCTCGTCTATCCTTTCGGCCGTTGCTCCGAGGGGTTAGAACAAATGAACATCGCACGACGCATCAGAACGCTCTTTCTGCTCGCGGTTTCGGCCGCTTTCTTGTCGGCCTGCGCCACGATGGGCGGCACCAAGACCATGACATTCAGCGACGCCGACATGGCCCGCATGCTTGAATCGCAAGCGCCCTTCCAGAAGCGCCTGCTCGATGTCCTGGACGTTCGCATCAACCACCCCAGCGTTCGATTGCTGCCCGAGAGCAATCGCCTGGCGACCGATCTTGAGGTGTCGACAATCGAACGCATCAGCGGCAAGACCTACTCCGGGCGCATCGCCGTCGACTACGCACTGCGTTACGACGAGGCTGCTCACGCCATCCGCATGACGCAGGTTCGCGTCAACACGCTGCAAATCGACAACTTGCCATCGCCAGAGAAGTCAGGGCTGAATCGGCTGGGCTCGCTGATCGCAGAGCAACTGTTGAACGAAGCGGTGCTGTATCGATTCAAGCCCAGCGACTTGAAGAATGCCGAGGGGTACGGCTACAAGCCGAGCGCGGTGACCGTGACGTCGCGCGGAGTTGAGGTGACCTTGGCGCCGATCAGCCGGTAGCTCAGCCCCACCCCTTTCAAGGTCTTGTATTGGCTCCTCTCCCCGCTGGGGAGAGGTTGGGTGAGGGGCTGCGGTGATGGCCAACCCATGGCTTTATTCACCGCCCACGGCCCTCACCCCAGCCCTCTGCCAGAGTCGCCGGGGGAGAGGAAGCCGAAATGCATTAACTTCGAAGCGGGCCACAGCGATCTGGCGTGTATTGCTCCCTCGCCCCTTCGGGGAGAGGGCTGGGGTGAGGGGCTTGAGCCTCCGAGCAAACATGAACTTGTCATGCGTCAACCCCGCCTTCTTCATCGCCAAAGGGGGGGGCGGAGGGATCGAGCAGGTGCGGGCGATGGGGAGGGCGTGGGGCTGCCTTGACGGAGATCCGGGGTGTGATTTTTGGGAGACCCCTCTCCCCAAACCCTCTCCCCCCGCCGGGGGAGAGGGAGCCGAAATGCTTTACTTCGAAGCGGGCCGCAGCGAGCTGGCGTGTATTGATCCCTCGCCCCTTCGGGGAGAGGGCTGGGGTGAGGGGCCTGGGCCTCCGAGCAAACATGAACTTGTCATGCGTCAACCCCGCCTTCTTCATCGCCAAAGGGGGGGGGCGGAGGGATCGAGCAGGTGCGGGCGATGGGGAGGGCGTGGGGCTGCCTTGACGGAGATCCGGGGTGTGATTTTTTGGAGACCCCTCACCCCAACCCTCTCCCCCCGCTGGGGGAGAGGGAGCCGAAATGCTTTACTTAGAAGCGGCCACAGCGATCTGGCGTGTATTGCTCCCTCGCCCCTTCGGGGAGAGGGCTGGGGTGAGGGGCCTGGGCCTCTGAGCAAACATGAACTTGTCACGCGTCAACCCCGCCTTCTTCATCGCCAAACGGGTGGTGTGGAGGGGTTGAGCAGGTGCGGGCGATGGGGAAGGCGTGGGGCTGCCTTGACGGAGATCCGGGGTGTGATTTTTGGGAGATCCCTCACCCCAACCCTCTCCCCCGCCGGGGGAGAGGGAGCCGAAATGCGTCGCCGGGGGAGAGGAAGCCGAAATGCGTTACTTCGAAGCGGGCCGCAGCGAGCTGGCCTGTATTGCTCCCTCGCCCCTTCGGGGAGAGGGCTGGGGTGAGGGGCCTGGGCCTCTGAGCAAACATGAACTTGTCATGCGTCACCCCCGCCTTATTCATCGCCAAAGGGGTGGCGCGGAGGGATCGAGCAGGTGCGGGCGATGGTGGAGGCCGTGGGGCTGCCTTGACGGAGATGGGTGTGATTTTTTGAGAGACCCCTCACCCCAACCCCTCCCAGAGCCTCCCAGAGGGACCCGGAGGGAGAGGGAGCGAAGACCTTGAAGGGATGCCTCTCAGTTCCAAGAGGCTTGATAGCGGCCCTGCACGACGGCGATCGACAAACGCAGGACTTTCGGCTCGACGCTGCGATAGGCGTGCAGCAACCCGGCCAATGCGCTTTCTCGCGGAGAGATCGCGAGCGTCAGCGCGTCGTTGTCGCAATCCAGACGCGATTCCGGCTGGGCTGAAATGGCGCATGCGCCACCATCGGCGGGTGCCTGCCATGCGCTGAGTTCACGATTCAAGGCTTCGGAGATTTGCGCACGGGCGGCTTGTATTTGCATGAGCATGGTGGGGGGAGGGCTCATGGGTTGCGGCGGGGGCGCGGATGTCGGGGCAGACCACCGCGCCGCCGTCGAACCGCCGGGGATGCCGATGCGGGGAAGGCCGAAGGCGATTCCCTGTGGCTCGGCGGTGCGGAATTCGGTGACGGCATCGAAGCGTCGGACTTGGGCGACGGGCTGGGTTCGGGTGGAATGTTTGGTTGGCGCGGCACGGTCGCGGTCTGGACCCGGGTGATGAATTCGGGTCTGCACGGCAGGCTGATCTTGGCTTGCGTCCCGGCTACGTGCTGTTGACGAAACGAGGCGCATCGACATCCGCGTGCTGTTCGCTTCGGGATTCACCGCTTCTTGCCATTGCATCGCGATAAAGGCCGCGTGCAGCGCCACGATGCCACCGACGATCGCCCAAAAAACACGAGTGCCCGACCGGGATGGCGTGACCATCCCGGCCGGGCATTCGGCCGTGCAGGCAAGCTTCCATGAGCCAGCACGGTGCCGCATGGACGGCTCCCTTCCTCGTTGTCAGTCTCAGTACTTCACGTCGCCGTCAATGACGCGCGGCGTGTCGGTCACCACCGGCTTGTCGCCGATGTAGATGGGGGATTCCGGGTCAGATGGGTTCTTCAGGCCGCTTGCATCGGGCAGTTGAGCGGCCGAGGGCAGGTTCACACCGGCCGCGCTGCACACCGCCGCGTCCTTTCGGGCAAAGCGGATCTCGCGGTCCAGCCACTTGGCGAGGTAGGCGCTCGAGCCGTTGTTCATGCGGCCCATCACCTCGTCGAAGGGAATGACGAAGGCCGGCACGTAGCGCGACTCATTCGTCTCGCAGCTCACATGCTCGTTCGTCAGCCGCGACACGCAATGGCCGGGGATGCCCCACAGGTCACCGAACCCGCCGTACTGCAGCACGATGGACTTGCCCGCGTACTGACCGTACTTCGCATCGCTCGGCACGCCGTAGGTGACTTGCAGCGGCGCGTCGAAGGCGACGATGTCACCTGCGGAATCCTTCACCGCGGCGAACTGATTCCACTGATTGGGGCCTGTTTCCCATTGGTAATAGACATCGAGTTCGTCGACCTTTCGATCGCAGTAGTGCGAGGCATCGTTCGGGCACTGCGCATCGCTGAGCGTTGCGAAGAGGCGACCGGTGCGCACCCCATTCTGGTACTGCGGGCGGGCCCTCAGTGCATCGGAATTGGTGAAGGTGACGGCAGCGTTGGCGCCGTCAAGCAGCATGGCATTGGCAGCATCCGTCGTGTAGGTCACCACGCCGCCGGCGGCGGTCGGCATCCAGTTGTTGAATGTCGTGCTCACAAACGGTGATGCGGACTCGGAACCTTGTGCGAAATAGCTGGCCATGGTTGCTGCGGTCGGGCATTCGCGCAGGCAATACAGCGATGCCGGCATCTGCGCCGGGTACACCAGGTCCTGCACGCGGTAGATCACGTTCACGCTCGCCGAGTCGGGCGTGCCGCTCACGCCAGCGAGCGGAATGAACAGCTCGCCGCCCAGCGACTGCGACCAGCCGCGCACGCCGCCCTGCACAGCGAAGTACGAAGCCTGCACCGTCTTCACGCTGTCGAGGTCACGGGTGCTGCAGCCCCTGTCGCCACACTCCATGGTGCCCGTCACCTTGAAGGCCTTTGCCGATTCGTCCCAGTACATCTCGTACTGTTTGTTGCCGACGGCGCCCTCGAAGAAGCCGGTGGTGTCGAAGACGAACGCGTTGAACTTGATCTGGTCGGCCGACGACAGCGTGCGTGTCTTCTTTGTGTACTTCATCAGGCGGCCATCGGCCTTGACGAGCGTGTACGGGGTCTTGGTCGGAGGTTGATCCTGCACATACTGGACGCGTTGCACCGTGGCGCCATTGGTGATTTGCCCCGCCGCCTCGGCGGGCAGCCACAGGCCGTAGTAGCCCACCTGGCCGTGGTACGTGATGCCGTCGGGCGCGGTGAAGTCGATGGAGAAGCCCGACTGCAGCGTGACACGGTCGCCGCTCGACGCGTCGTACAGGCCGTAACGCCACACCGACATGCCCGTGTCCGGGTCATCTGCCAGCCGGCTGAAGCATTCGTCAGACGTGCCGTCCGAGCGACGGAAGAGGCTCGCGTTGTAGGCGAAGGAGTAGGCGACGCTTTGCCCCATCTGGCTCATTTGCAGCGCGCCCGAGCCGCTGTCGCTTCCGCTGGTGGTCATGCGCAAGGCCGTGGTGTTGACGCCACCACCACCCCCGCCACCACCACCGCCACCGCCACCGCCGCCGCCCATCTCGGTCTCGTAATAGCTGATGCCGCTGCTGCTGCCGTCGAGGAAGCCGTTCATCATGCAGGGGCCAGTGCTGCCCTTGCCGCAGTAGTCGATGCGAAAGGTGCCGTACGGATTGGTTTCCGAAGGCGCTTCGCTGGCCGACGTGTTCAGGAAGATCGTGACCGGCATGTCCTTTTCGCTCATGTCGATCCACGTCTTCACCCGCATCGGGTCGGTGTTCGACGCGCGAGTCGAATTAACGATGGCGCTGAGATAGGACGGTGCGGACGAGCCGGCACTGTCCGAGCTTGAGTTGCTGCTGTCGGAGCGCGAGTTCGGGTCGCACTTCTTCTTGTCGACGAGGGCGATGTAGCTGTCCTTGTTCACCAGGGCGTCTGGACGCATGCCGGTTGTGAAGCAGGTGATCATGTTCACCTGCGAGATGCCCTGCGAGGTCGCGTCCTCCACGTGCGTGTGCTGCGCATCGGTTCGGTAGGGCGAAGTCGAGCCAGGCGCGGCCAAAGACAAAGCGGGCAGCGCGGCGGCAATCGCGACGGCGAGGGTGCTGCGGCAAAGATTCAATGAGCTCATGGGCTGTCTCCTGCGTCTGTGGGTCAGTTGGCGTTCTTCGCGGTGACCACCGAGACACTGGCCGGTGTCGTCACGCCGTCAACACTTTGTGCCGACGGGGCAGGTGGCGGGGATGCGACTGGCACTGTTCCCGACGCGCCGGAACCGCCTCCGCATGCTGCAAGACTCAGGGTGAGGGACACGAGAACTGCCGCGACTGCGGCGCCTTCGGTGAGACGATCCATGAAGGGACCTCCAATACAAGCTCTGTCGAAAAGGGGAACTGCAACCTTCCGCGGCGACGCAGCATGGGGCCATGCGAGGCGCGGGCAATGGTGAATCGGTTGCGCGAGGAGCTTCTTGACCGGGAAGCACGCGCAGTCGTGAGAAGTTGCGCGATGTGACGAAGCGGTGACGACGAGCGGTTTCGGTTTGGTCGCCAACGGCTAGTGCAAGCGAGCAGCCGACACTTGTGGCTTGACGCGACACCAGTGGCCTGTTCAGGTTCGGCTAAGGGTTGACCCGCTATCATCCCGCGCTTTGACGACGGGGAGCTTCATTTGGACGTCATTTTGCTGGTCAAGGCTGCGGTCATGGGCATCGTCGAAGGCCTGACAGAGTTCCTGCCGATCTCGTCGACGGGCCACCTGATTCTTGCGGGCTCGTTGCTCAAGTTCACCGGCGAAGCGGCCAAGGTGTTCGACATCGCGATCCAGTCGGGCGCGATCTTCGCGGTCGTCCTCGTCTACTGGCAGCGCGTTCGCGACACTGTCGCCGGGCTCGGGTCAGATGTGCGTGCGCGGCGTTTCGCGCTCAACGTGACGGTGGGCTTCTTGCCGGCGGCAGTGCTTGGCGTGCTGTTCAACAAAGCGATCAAGGCACATCTCTTTACACCGCAGGTCGTGGCGACGACCTTCATCCTCGGCGCCTTCGTGATCCTGTGGGCCGAGCGCCGTGCAAAGCCTTCTGTCCGTGTGCAAACAGTGGACGACATGACGCCGGTCGACGCCATCAAGGTGGGCTTGGCGCAATGCCTTGCGCTGGTTCCGGGCACGAGCCGATCGGGCGCGACCATCATTGGCGGCATGCTCTTCGGCTTGAGCCGCAAGGCGGCGACGGATTTCAGCTTCTTTCTTGCGATCCCGATTCTGATCGGGGCGGGGGTGTGGAGCCTGTGGAAAGAGCGCGCGCTTCTTTCGACGGCGGACATCCCGGTGTTTCTGGTCGGGCTGGTGTTCTCTTTCGTGAGCGCGTGGCTGTGCGTTCGCTGGCTGCTGCGCTACGTGGCAACGCACGACTTCGTGCCGTTTGCCTGGTATCGCATCGTGTTCGGCTTGATCGTGCTCGCGACATGGTGGAGTGGCCTGGTCGTCTGGGCCGAGTAGTTTTCGGTAGCAGGCCGAAACTCGGCTGTTCCGTTGCCGAGTTGTGGCGCTTTGTCGGCGAAAAGGGAGGGGCCTCTGCAGCGGGCCTTCGACCCCTTCACCGCACTCGTCGATAACTTCGTTCAGGATCAAACCTGAATTGGAAAAGACGATGCAATCGCCCTGGCGGTTCTTCCTTCAGCGTCCTTCAGCGCCATACGTGCCAGTCGCCTGCATTCGTGCCGAACCACATGGTCTTTACGGCCCTACCGCCACACGTAGACGTCCAGAATATATCAACCTTGTAAACAGATCGGCCGACGGCTAATCTATTATCCTTCCAAGGATAAGTGTCATAGTTTCTTCCGTTTATATACGTTCGTACGCATCCATTTGTATGATTGTGGAGAGTGACATGGGGGGCGGCGTACTGCGCCGGAGACCAGTTGTCCCCGGGCGCGTTATCCCCCCCCACAGACGCATTCGAAACTCCCGCTGCAGCCGCCATTGCCGCTACAAAATAGGAAACCCGACGAAGAGCATGTTTCATACTTAATTCTCACTGAGTTGCATTGTGGAAGGGGCCTGCAAAAGCTCGCCCGAGTCAAGGCTCATTTCCATTACGTGATGAGCGAAAGACGCAGGCGAAGCCGGTGCGTGCCGGTATTTGATCCGGTCACATCGATTAAAGGATCAAAGATACGGACGCCACACGCGGGAGCGACTCGCAGAAAACTTGGCTAGGTCTCGGCGAATCGTGTTAACGCGAAGCGTGTCGTATGTCTCATTCTTCGTGCCGGGCCCTCGCAAGTAATGTTCAACTCATGACCTTTGTGTGATGAGCATGATTGGTCATTTCGATGGGCTCTGCCGCAAGTTCAGCGGGTTGCTATGGCCTTCTGAGAAACACCAAATCCCAAACCCCGTGCCCCAACTGCAAGCCGCGGTTCTCGAACTTCGTGAGCGGCCGGTAGTCCGGTTTCGGCGCGTATCCATCCGCCGTGTTTTCCAGAGCAGGCTCGCCTGACAACACCTCGAGCATCTGCTGCGCATACGGCTGCCAGTCGGTCGCGCAATGCAGGTAGCCGCCCGGCGCAATCCGTGTCACCAGGCGGGCGACGAATTCAGGCTGGATCAAGCGCCGCTTGTTGTGCTTTTTCTTGTGCCACGGGTCCGGAAAGAACACGTGCACGCCCGACAGCGAGGCCGGCGCGATCATGTGTTCGAGCACCTCGACGGCATCGTGCTGCACGATGCGGATGTTGCCGAGCTGGTTCTCGCCGATGAGTTTGAGCAAAGCGCCCACACCCGGAACATGCACTTCTACGCCGAGATAGTTCGTTCCCGGCATGGCTTTCGCGATCGCTGCGGTCGCCTGGCCCATGCCGAACCCAATCTCCAGAACGATGGGTGCCTTGTGGCCGAACAAGGCTTCGACATCAAGCCTTCGCGGCGAATACGGCACCACGAAACGTGGCCCGAGTTCTTCAATGGCACGGATCTGCCCCGTGCCCATGCGCCCTGCGCGCACGACGAAGCTGCGGATGCTGCGACGCAGCGGGAAGTCGGTGGGGTCGTTTGTCGTACTCATGGAGGCTGGGGATTTTGCCTGCAAGCCCGAGGCCCCGGTCGGGCGTGTGCGTCTCTACCAAAGCTTTTCGCCTACACGACACAATGCAGGCCATGATTGACCGATCCAGCTTCTTCAACCTCTACAGCCATGGCTTCGCCCGGGTGGCGGTGGCCGTGCCTGCTAACCGCGTCGCAGATCCGGCCTACAACGCCGCGCAGACGGTGAGCATGATGGCCGAGGCTTCGCAGGCGGGCGCTGCGCTCGTGGTGTTTCCCGAACTCGGCCTCTCGGGTTATACCTGCGACGACCTCTTCCATCAGCAGGCTTTGCTCGATGCATGCGAGGCGGCACTCGCGCAGGTGGTGCAAGCCTCTGTCGACTTGCCTGTCGCGACGGTCGTGGGCCTGCCTTTGCGGGTCGATCAGCGGCTTTTCAACTGTGCTGCAGTCGTGCAACGCGGACAGATCCTTGGCGTGGTGCCCAAGACCTATCTTCCGAACTACGCCGAGTTCTATGAGGCACGGCAGTTCAACCCGGCGGCGGCCACGACGGTGACCGAGATCGAATTGCTGAGGCAGCCCGTGCCCTTCGGAAGTGAGATCGTCTTTGAGGCGCAGGACCTTCCACTGCTCAAGTTCCACGTCGAGATCTGCGAAGACGTGTGGGTGCCGATTCCGCCTTCGTCGTATGCAGCGCTGGCAGGCGCCACAGTGCTTGTGAACCTGTCCGCATCAAACATCACGGTGGGCAAGGTGGACTATCGCCACCGATTGGTGAACATCCAATCGGCACGGTGCCTGTCGGCCTACCTGTACTCATCCGCAGGCATCGGCGAGTCGACCACCGATCTGGCGTGGGATGGGCAGGCGCTGATCTATGAGAACGGCGATCTTCTCGCCGAGTCGGAGCGCTTCAGCTACCGGTCGCACATGATCACCGCAGACGTCGACCTCGAGCGGCTCGCACACGAGCGCATGCGGCAAACGAGCTTTGGCCATTCGGTGAGCCAACATGCCCACCACATCGAGCGTTTTCGCCACGTGAGGTTCGAGCTCGGATTGCAATGCGAAGAGCGACTGCCGCTCAAGCGCGAAGTGCAGCGCTTCCCCTATGTGCCGACCGATTCCAAGCGCAAGGACGAACGGTGCAACGAGGTCTACAACATCCAGGTGCAGGCGCTGGTGCAACGTCTTTCGGCGGCGGGCATCAAGAAGCTCGTGATCGGCGTGTCGGGTGGGCTCGACTCGACACATGCGCTGCTGGTGTGCGCCAAGGCGATGGACCTGCTCGGTTTGCCGCGCACGAACATCCTCGGCTACACCATGCCAGGCTTTGCGACCAGCGGCCGCACGCTGGCGCAAGCAATCAGGTTGATGGAGGCGGTGGCTTGCAGCGCGCAGCAAATCGACATCCGCCCCAGCTGTGAACAAATGCTGAAGGACCTCGGTCATCCTTTCGCGGATGGCAAGCCGGTCTATGACGTGACTTTCGAGAACGTGCAGGCAGGCGAGCGCACGAGCCATCTCTTCAGGTTGGCGAATTTTCACCATGGCATCGTCGTCGGCACCGGCGATCTGAGCGAACTCGCGCTCGGCTGGTGTACCTACGGCGTCGGCGACCACATGTCGCACTACAACGTGAACGCGAGCGTCCCCAAGACGCTGATCAAGCATTTGGTCCGGTGGGTGGCTGATACGAAGCAGGTGGGCGAGCAGGGCAGCGGTGTGCTGCAAGACATTCTCGACACCGAGATCAGTCCCGAACTGGTTCCGGGATCCACGGACAAGGAGCCATCGCAAAGCACCGAAGCGACGATTGGCCCCTACGAGCTTCAAGACTTCAATCTCTTTCATGTGTTGCGCTATGGCTTCGCGCCTTCGAAGGTGGCGTTCCTCGCGCACCATGCCTGGCACGATGCAGAAGTCGGCGGCTGGCCCGAAGGTCCTGGCGTATTGCGCAATGCTTATGGCATCGCGGAGATCAAGAAGAACTTACGCATCTTCCTGCACCGCTTCTTCACGATCAGCCAGTTCAAGCGCACCTGCGTGCCGAATTCGCCCAAGGTTGGATCCGGCGGATCGCTGTCGCCTCGCGGCGACTGGCGCGCACCCAGCGATGCAGCGGCCACGCTGTGGCTCGCGGAGCTAGACACCGTGCCCGACAGCGACTGAGCTGCCGCCTTCCAATTCAGCCACTCGCACACCAGTCTGGACAAAGCACCACGCGTCAGGTCCTTCGTCTCCCGTCTGCCCAATGCGCTCGAGAATCGCGTCGGTGAACTCGCGCTGGGCCACATGCCGACCTGCGCGGCCTGCCGGTGATGCGCAACTGGTATGTGCTGCACCGGGCGAGCAAGTCGCTGAGCCCGGCCGCGACGGCGTTCGAGATGTTCATGCGCGCCGAAGCGCCGGGGTACATGAAAACCTTGCTGCCGAAGTAGTGCGTGGCTGCGGCGAACCCTCACCCCAGCCCTCTCCCGCAAGCGGGAGAGGGGGTGATCGCGCTCCCTCTCCACCGTACTCGGGGGAGAGGGTTGGGGTGAGGGGGGGGGCTGCGCGGCCAAGCGATTCGCTTGACTCAAGGCGCACTACGCCAGCAGCAGATCGCCGCTCTCCCGCAAGCGGAGGATCACGCCGCGTCGCTCGAGCTTGACCAGCAAGGCTCGACAACTCGACGTCTTCGCTCGGCCTGCGGCATTCCGACGCTCCTGGCAGGCGCCCTTGAGCTATCGATGAGTGGTGGAACGCGCCTTGCAATGCAAGCGTGGCGTCGTGCGTCGACCCAAGAGGCTGAGAGTATTTCGAACGTGTCCGAGCAGCACGTCAAAAGGCGCCTGATCTAGGCGCAAAGCGCAGCCATAGCCTGGCTATGGCGAGCATTTGCAACGACGAGCAGGGGGCTTTTGACGTGATGAGCGGGCATGATCGAAATACTCTCAGCCTCCGAGGCTTTTTGCCTGCTTCGGCAGTGACTGCCCTGGGCCCCGAGCCGACCGCGAACCGAAACCGATGGTCGTTCCTTTCCGAATCGGCCATTGGTTGTGCTGCAGGTTTTACGCGTCGTTGAAATGACCTTTGCGCCATGAGTTCGACAGATCCGTCAGCCGGCCACTCCCCTGGGGTCCACCCGGAGGTGCTGAATCGAGAGTCGCTCGTGCCCGGGACGCGAGTTGGTGACTTCGACATCATTCGAGTCATCGGCAGCGGCGGTTTCGGCACGGTCTATCTGGCGCTCGACAGTAGCCTCGATCGCGAAGTGGCCGTCAAGGAATTCCTGCCGGCACACCTTGCCTGTCGCGTGCCGGGACAGCAGCGGGTGAAACTGCGCTCGCAGTCATTCGAAGCCAAGTACAAAGCCGGTCTGCAATCCTTCGTCAACGAAGCGAAGATCCTCGCGCGCTTCAACCACCCCGGCATCGTCAAGGTCCACCGGTTCTGGGAAGCCAACGGAACGGCCTACATGGCGATGCCCTTCGTGCACGGACCGACGCTGCGCGATGTTCGATATTCGATGAAAGAGTCGCCCACCGAAGCCTGGCTGCGTGGGGTGCTCGATCCCTTGCTCGATGCGCTGTCGATGTTGCATGCCGAGGGCATCTTTCACCGCGACATCGCGCCGGACAACATCCTGCTGCCGAATGCGCGCGAGCCTGTGCTGCTCGACTTCGGCGCTGCGCGGCGCGTCATTGGCGACCACATGCAGGCCTTCACCGCCGTGTTGAAGCCGAGTTACGCGCCCATTGAGCAATACGCCGAAGCCTCGCAATTGAGGCAGGGGCCCTGGACCGATCTCTACGCACTCGGGGCCGTGGTGGTGTACATGCTCAACGCCATGCCGCCTCCGCCATCGGCAGTCCGCTTGATTCATGACGAGATGCCGCATCTGCTGCAGGATCCGCCTGCAGGTGTCTCCGCAAGCTTCCTGGCTGCCGTGCAATGGGCGCTCGCTGTTCGGCCGCAAGATCGGCCCCAGAGCGTGCAGCAGTTTCGCAATGCGCTGGACGGTCGAATCGTCGTGCCGGTGATGGCGCGGCGCGGCGACGAAGCTCCATCGGTCGGTCTGTCGACCGACCGCTTCATGCCTGGCCAGGCTGCGCGGGATGCCGGACCGCCTCAGCAAACCACGGTAGCGTTCGCGAGGCATGGCGACCCGGCGAGTTTTGACAAGCCCCAATCGGTCGCGTGGGACACGACGAACCAGCTTGCATCCACTCCTCCAGTGGCTGAGGCACAGCCAGGCGCCGCAGAGAAGCCATCTTGGCCGATGTCGTCGGCTGTGCAAGAAAGATTTGCTCGCCTGAGGCAAGGCGTGGGGGATCCTCCGCGTGCCACGCTGATCGCGGCGGGACTCGCGGTGTTGTTCGTGTCGGGTGCCGCGTTCGGCCTGCTCAAGAGCCAGCTCTCCGATTCCAGCGCAGCCACATGGCATGAGCTTGGCCGCCATGTGAAGTCATCCGAAGTGATCATCGAAGAACGCGCCGAGGATTCGCGGCCTGTGCCGCCGCTCGACGAGATGGCCGATTCAGTGGCGCAGCATGTTGCACCCTTGGCGCTGACCGCGGCGGTGACGTCAGCATCTACGGCAGCCCTCGGCGCAAGGGAGGCTAAGCCGGCCACCATGATGGCCAATGTGGTTGCACCCAGGGCAGCTACTGCCAACGGTTCCAACGTCAAGTTGCATGACAAACGCGTTGCCGTCAAGAAGCAGCCACAGCGACCCAAGTCGGCAAAGTTGGCGCAATGGGGCCCGCGTGAGACTTGCTCCGGCCGCAATTTCATCAGTGAGGCCATCTGCATCAACCGCAAATGCGATGAGCCCCGCTACAAGAGACACCCCCAATGCCTTGAGTTCGCACAGCACCTCGAAGAGAGGATGCGTCGTGGGCAGCATTGAACCCAACAGCGCGCAGCCCCGGCCGCCGAGACGCGTCGCCCATTTGGAGTGGTCGAGCACAGCACCAAAGGCTTGATACGTCCGACCGTATCGCGTCACACAGGGCACGGCCCTTGCCATTGAATCGACAATGTCGTTTCATCAATGGTCATCGTTGTTGTGTCTTCTTATAGGCGCCGTGTTGTCGTGGGGGTCGGCACGCGCTGGTGAATCAAAGTCGCCGGGGATTCCGCCTGAGATCGCGAAGAGCTTTTCTCTGTCGGGCCTTGCACTCAAGAACTTTGGCTTGTATGCCAAGCTCGTGGACAGCGATGCGTCCTCCACATTGGCCGCGCTCAATGCCGAACAGCCTTTCGTCATGGCATCGACCACCAAGCTGGTCACCTCGCTGGCGGCGCTTGATCTTCTCGGCCCCGATTACCGGTGGCGAACCCGAGCGTTTGCCACCGGGCCGTTGGAGGGAGGTCGCCTTGCGGGCGACTTGGTCATCGTGGGTGGCAGCGCGGGGCTCACGCCCGGAGAGTTGAGTCGATGGTTCAAGCAGATGCGCCGCGAGGGCCTGACGGAGGTAACGGGTTTCATCGTGCTCGAACGCGTGGCTCTTCTTCGCGAGTCCAACAACTGGCGCGAGTTGCTTGAGGCCAATGCAGTCCCGCAGTCGCAAGCCGTGGCCGTTGCGCTTGCTCCGCCCCCGGCTACGGCCTATGGCAACCGAGGCGCGCCGGGCTCGCTGGTTGTGGCCGTCGCTCCTTCGACTGGGACGCGGGCGATTCTGACCTTGAGCCCGCGGCCTGCCGGCATCACCGTGGTCAACGACGTCGTCATGGGTGAAGGCTGCGTGGCCTGGGCTGTGTGGGAATCGTCGGATGAGTCAGGGGCGGGCGCGCCGCAACTCGTGGTTCGTGGTCAATGGGATTCGAGCTGCGGCAAGCGCGTTGTCGCGTCGGTGCGCGCCCCGGCATCCGTGACGCTGGCTCCTGCGCCACAGGAGATGCCGACGCTTCGACTGCCTGTCATGGCGGTGCCCGCGCGCGCAGTTCCCGCCGTGCCGCTGATCGTTGCCGGTTTGTGGAAAAGCGCCGGTGGACGATTGGGTGGCCGCGTCATCGAGACTGACCGCTGGCCACGTGGTGCCGGGGCGAGATCGCAACCGCCGTGGGCGAGCCAAACCTCGATTCCGCTGGCCGAAGTGCTGCGCGAGATGAACAAGAACAGCAACAACCTCGCGGCCCGCAGCCTGTTGCTGTCGCTCGCCGACAGCACGGCGCAGGTGAGGCGAATCCGGCTCTCGGGCGAAGCGGCAAGGCTGCACGATGCGCAGGACCGCGTGCATGCGTGGCTTCTCACTCAAGGACTCGTTGATGGCGACATCAGGATCGATCTTGGCTCAGGTCAATCGCACGCGGAACGCGGCAAACCGCGAGCTTTGGTGCAGTTGCTTGCGAACGCATGGCAGGGGGGCGCCAAGCAGATCTTTCTCGAATCGCTCGCGATCGCGGGTGTGGATGGCACGCTTGCTCGCCGCATGCTCAAGGGGCCTGCGACAGGGCAGGCGTTCCTGAAGACTGGCACCTTGTCGGACACGCGCGCTCTCGCTGGCTACGTGCGCGCGAAGAGCGGCAAGGTGTATGCGGTGGCCGCGATCGTGAATCACCCCAAGGCAGCCCAGGCCACACCGTCGCTTGACGCATTCATCGAGTGGATCGCGAGGAACGGATAAGGAGCCCCATTTCATCCCGACCCCGAATTGCTGCGAATACCGGTCTGTCTTGCCAGATACTGCGCACATACCGCAGATCAAGGACCGGCTTGAGAACCAATGATCTTGCTCGCATGAAGGCGATCGCCCTCGGTTTGCTCGGCATGGCCGCCGTGCTGTACGGCGTCGCGTCAATGCTGCAATCGCGTCACCCTGGCTGGGGTTATGTGGCGGCCTTCAGTGAAGCGGCCATGGTCGGCGCAATCGCCGACTGGTTCGCGGTGGTTGCGCTCTTTCGTCATCCGCTCGGCGTGCCGATTCCGCACACGGCGATCATCCCGAGCAACAAGGACCGCATCGGCGAGAACTTGGCCACCTTCATCTGCGCGAACTTCCTGAGCACGCCGCAGGTGCTGGACAAGCTGCGCGGCTTCAACGCGGCATTCAAGCTCGCACGCTGGCTCGCAGACGAGATGCATGCGAAGCAGGTGGCTTGGCCACTGGGCGCGCTGGTGCGGTATGCCTTGTCGGCGCTGGACGACGTGCGGGTGCGCGAATTCTTCAAGGCAAACGTGCTGGAGCAGGTCGGGCGGCTGGACGCGGCGACGCTGTCGGCGCAGTTGATCGAAGTGCTGACCACCGACGGACGGCACCAAGCGCTGCTCGATGCGGTGCTGCGCAAGCTCGCCAACATGCTGGACCACGACGAGGTGAAGGCACGTGTGTCGGATGCCATCGCCAACGAGGTGAAGTACCTGCGCTTCGTCGGGCTGGACAACGTGGCCGGTCGATACGCCACCAGCAAGCTGGTGGCAGGTCTCATCAGTCTGGTTGGCGAGATGGCGGACAAGCCGCAGCATCCGCTGAGGCTGCAGTTCGACGAGTTCACCGCGTCCTTCGCCGCACGGCTGAGGACAGACCCCGAGCTGCGCACACGGTTCGATGCGATCAAGCACGAGCTGCTACAAAGCCCGGCGCTGGGGCGCTACCTGCAAGGCGTGTGGAGCGAGGTCATCACCTGGGTGAGGTCCGACTTGGAACGTGAGGATTCCAGCCTGCGCGCGGGCACGGCCGAGGCTGTCCGCATGGTGGGTCTGCGGCTGCTGGGCGACGTGGCCATGCAGGCGTGGATCAATGAGCAGCTTCTGGCGCAGGCGCCGCGCCTCATCGAGCGCTACCGCGAAGACATCCGCCAGTACATCATCGCCCGGGTGGCCGAGTGGAACACGCAGGAGATGACGGTGGAATTGGAGCGCAACATCGGGCGCGACTTGCAGTTCATCCGCATCAACGGCACGCTGGTGGGTGGTTCAGTGGGGCTGTTGATCCACACGGTTACCCAGCTGCTTTCCGAGCGGCTCGCATGATGGGGCTGGCTTTTCTCAAGTCGTCCAGCCAAGCGGCATAGACCGATTCGCGATCGTTCAGAGAGCGCAGCAACGCCGAAGGGTGCAGCGTCACCAGCACCTTGATGCTGTCGTCGCGGGTGAGCCACGTGCCGCGCTCAGCGAGCACCTTGACCGGGCGGCCCATCACCTGCCGCGCGGCGGTCGAACCCAGCGCGATGATGGCCTGCGGTTTCACATGCGCGATCTCGCTTTCCAGCCAATGCAGGCAGGCATCGGCCTCGCGCTGCGCTGGCGTCTTGTGCATGCGTCGCTTGCCGCGCAGCTCGAACTTGAAATGCTTCACCGCGTTGGTGACGTAGACGAGGTTGCGCGGCCAACCCAGCTCGTCCATCGCGCGCTGCAGCAGCTGGCCTGCAGGTCCGACGAAGGGTCGGCCCTGGCGATCTTCCTGGTCGCCGGGCTGCTCGCCTACCAACATCAGTGCCGCACGCACCGGGCCATCGCCCCACACCGTCTGCGTTCCGATGAAACCGATCGGGCATTCCCGGCATGTCGACGCTGCCTCTTTCAGCGATTCGAGGGCTTGCAAGTCCTGCTCAGGGCTTGCAGGTTTTCCCGGTTCGCTCATGGCGGGTGTTCGATGCTGCGAGGCATGTACTGGACGCAGCAAAGAAAGAGCCCGCCAAAGCGAGGAGCCCAGTGCGTGAACCACGCCCGCTGGGATCTGTGCGGGGTGTGCTCAGCAATTGACGTCCCTAACCCTAACCCGATCCAAATCCTTACTGTGAGGCGGAGGCGGCTGCAGACGCTGCCTCCGCGGCGGCGGGAGTGGAAGAGGTGGCGGCTGTGGACGCAGCCGGCGCGGAGATGGCCACCGGTGCGCCATGGCTCGTCGCCGCGGTGACCGGAAGCAGGGGAACGATCAACAGCGCCACGATGTTGATGATCTTGATGAGTGGGTTCACTGCTGGGCCCGCTGTGTCCTTGTACGGATCGCCCACGGTGTCGCCCGTCACGGCCGCCTTGTGCGCTTCCGAACCCTTGCCGCCGTGGTGGCCGTCTTCGATGTACTTCTTCGCGTTGTCCCATGCGCCGCCACCGGTGCACATGGAGATCGCAACGAAGAGGCCAGTGACGATGGTGCCCATCAGCAAGCCGCCCAGCGCCGCTGGCCCGAGCAACAGGCCGACGACGATGGGAGCGGCCACCGGCAGCAAACTCGGGATCACCATCTCCTTGATGGCCGCCGAGGTCAGCATGTCCACGGCCTTGCCATATTCTGGCTTGCCACTGCCATCCATGATGCCCTTGATGTCGCGGAACTGGCGGCGTACCTCTTCAACGACAGAGCCCGCGGCACGGCCCACAGCTTCCATCGCCATCGCGCCGAAAAGGTAGGGGATCAGGCCTCCGATGAAGAGGCCCACGATCACCATCGGCTCTGACAGATCGAAGGTGATGTGCATGCCGCGCGCATCGAGCGCGTGCGTGTAGTCCGCGAAAAGCACCAGTGCTGCAAGGCCGGCAGAGCCGATCGCATAGCCCTTGGTTACCGCCTTGGTGGTGTTGCCCACAGCGTCCAGGGGATCGGTGATGTCGCGCACGCTGTCTGGCAAGCCTGCCATCTCGGCGATGCCGCCGGCGTTGTCCGTGATCGGCCCGTAGGCGTCGAGTGCCACCACGATGCCGGCCATGCTGAGCATGGATGTTGCCGCGATCGCAATGCCGTAGAGGCCGGCGAGCTTGTACGACACGAGGATCGCGATGCATACGAAGATCACAGGCCATGCGGTAGAACGCATCGACACGCCCAGGCCGGCGATGATGTTCGTTCCGTGCCCCGTGGTCGACGCTTGTGCCACGTGCTGCACCGGCTTGTAGTCGGTGCCGGTGTAGTACTCGGTGATCCACACCATCGCGGCCGTCAGCACGAGGCCCACCACGCAAGCGGCGAAGAGACGCAACTGCGTGCCGGCGCCGAGCACGTCATCGGGCAGGAAGAACTTCGTGATGAAGTAGAAGCCGATCATTGAAATGACTCCCGCCACCGCGAGGCCGCGGTACAGCGCAGGCATGACGTTCTTCATGCCGGGCGATGCCTTGACGGCGCTGCATCCAACGATGGACGCGATGATCGAGAACCCTCCGAGCAGCAGCGGATAGGCGAGGATGCGCAACTGCATGTCGAGCGTGAGCGAGGCCGCGGTGAGGGCGCCGAGTGCCATCGTCGCGATCAGGGTCACGGCGTAGGTTTCGAACAAGTCGGCGGCCATGCCGGCGCAGTCGCCGACGTTGTCGCCCACGTTGTCGGCGATCACCGCCGGGTTGCGTGGATCGTCTTCTGGAATGCCCGCTTCGACCTTGCCCACCAGGTCAGCGCCGACGTCCGCACCTTTGGTAAAGATGCCGCCCCCCAATCGCGCGAAGATCGAGATGAGCGACGAACCGAAGGCCAGGCCGAGAAGTGGCTTGAGAATCGTCGCGAGGTTCTTGTCCGGCGTGATGCTGCCGTTGCCAGTGAGGAACAGATAGAAGATGGTCACGCCCAGCAGGCCCAGACCCACCACCAGCATGCCGGTGATTGCGCC
Source organism: Rhizobacter sp. (assembly GCA_021153565.1). Taxonomy (GTDB): domain Bacteria; phylum Pseudomonadota; class Gammaproteobacteria; order Burkholderiales; family Burkholderiaceae_C; genus Albitalea. The sequence goes on along the minus strand of JAJKJU010000112.1, from coordinate 4,415 downwards.
GCCCTTGAACGCCACATCGAGCGCCGGCCCAATGCCTTGGGTGGCGGCTTGCGCGGTGCGCACATTCGCGCGCACCGAGACGTTCATGCCAATGAAGCCGCAGGAGCCCGAGAGCACCGCGCCGACTGCGAAGCCCACCGCGGTGGTCGTGTCGAGGAACACGCCGATCAGGATGGCCAGCACCACGCCCACCATGCCGATGGTCCGGTACTGTCGTGCGAGGTACGCCGCCGCTCCTTGTTGAATTGCACTCGCGATTTCTTGCATGCGCGGATTGCCTGCGTTCTGGCTCAGGATCCAGCTTCGTTGAATGAAGCCGTAGACGACCGCGGCCAAGCCGCAAGCCAGCGCAATGTAGAGCGCTACCGAAGTTGAAATCAACGGAATCTCCTTCTTCTGTCCGGGATGGATTGGAGGAATGCGCGCCAGCGCGAGAGCGAAGCGAGGCGCTCGGATCAGCCGGTGCACTCTAAGGGAAGGCCCATGACATGGCAACGACGCCGGCATGGTGGTTTTCCAGTGGGGGCTCTCGTCAAAAGGGCAGTTAGAGGCTGAGAGTATGTCGAGCGTGTCCGAGCAGCACGTCAAGAGGCACCTGATCTAGACAAAGCGCAGCCATAGCTCGTGCAATGGCGAGCATTTGCAACGACGAGCAGGGGCCTTTTGGCGTGATGAGCGGGCATGCTCGAAATACTCTCAGCCTCTCAGGGTCCTTGCATGGACCAATCGGTAAAATTCGGGTTTCCCCGAAAACCAGCGAGATCGAACATCATGAGCCTGCACAACGTCACCCCCGGCGCCAAGGCACCCGACCAATTCAACGTCATCATCGAGATCCCGATGAACGCCGACCCGATCAAGTACGAAGTCGACAAAGAGACCGGCGCCTTGTTCGTGGACCGCTTCATGACGACGGCCATGCACTATCCGTGCAACTATGGCTACATTCCGCAAACCCTGTCCGATGACGGAGACCCGGTTGACGTGCTGGTGGTGACGCCGTTCCCATTGACGCCGGGCGTGGTGGTGACGTGCCGTCCCATCGGCATCCTGCAGATGGAAGATGAAGCCGGTGGAGACGCGAAGCTGCTCGCAGTGCCCATCGACAAGGTGCTACCCATCTACACCCACTGGCAGAAGCCCGAAGACATTAACCAGATGCGCCTGAAGGCTATCCAGCATTTCTTCGAACACTACAAGGACCTCGAAGCCGGCAAGTGGGTCAAGGTCAAGGGCTGGGAAGGCCCGGAAGCCGCCAAGGCCGAGGTCGTGTCGGGCATGGCGGCCTTTGCCAAGAACCTCAAGAAATAGTTTGTTCTACGCTGAGAGGCTGCGAGTATTTCGCTCGTGTCCGAGCAGCACGTCAAAAGGTGCTTGATCTAGGCGCAAAGCGCAGCCATAGCTTGGCTATGGCGAGAATTTGCAACGACGAGCAGGGGGCTTTTGGCGTGATGAGCGGGCATGATCGAAAAACTCTCAGCCTTTGACGCATCAGGGGAGCTTTCGCTCCCCTTTTTTCTTGGCTGAAGGGGTGTGAACGATTTCAATACAAGCGCGCTCTAAACTCGCCCGCTCATCCTGTATCCCACTCACACCATGCTCCATCGCCTTGTTTGTGTGTTGCTGTTCATGTGCTCATCGGCCCTTGCTCCTGTGTGGGCACAGGCGCTGCCGACCGATGTGACCAAAGTCACTTCGGTTGAAGGCGTCGATGAATACCTTTTGCCCAATGGCTTGCAGGTGCTGCTCGTGCCCGACGACTCCAAGCCCACGACGACAGTGAATCTCACGGTGCGAGTCGGCTCCCGTCACGAGAACTATGGCGAGACCGGCATGGCCCATCTGCTCGAACACATGATGTTCAAGGGCACGCCAAAGCACCCCAAAGTCTGGGCCGAGTTCGAGAAGCGAGGCCTCGCGGCAAACGGCTCGACAGCGTTTGACCGCACCAACTACACGGCGAGCTTCTCGGCCAACGAAGAGAACCTCAACTGGTACGTAGGCTGGCTGGCCGATGCGCTGGTGAACAGCTATGTCGCGCGCAAGGATCTCGATACCGAGATGACGGTGGTGCGCAATGAGATGGAGCGCGGCGAGAACAACCCCGAGGGTACGTTGTACAAGAAGACGCTGGCAGTGATGTTCGACTGGCACAACTACGGCAAGAGCCCGATCGGTGCGCGTGCAGACGTGGAGAACGTCGATATTCCGCGGCTGCAGGCTTTCTATCACTCGTACTACCAGCCCGACAACGCGAGCCTGATCGTGTCGGGCAAGTTTGTGCCTGCCAAGTTGATTGCGACCGTTGCACAGACCTTTGGCAAGATCAAGAAGCCCACACGCAAGTTGCCCACGTTCTACACACTGGACCCGACGCAAGACGGTGAGCGCAGCCTGACGCTTCGCCGCGTGGGTGGAACGCCGGTGTTCTTCGCCGGCTATCACGTGCCGGCAGGGGCCGATCCCGACTATGCGGCCGTCGAGGTGCTGGCCAACGTGATGGGGGACACGCCGTCAGGTCGCTTGCACAAGCGCCTGACGGAGAAGCAGCTGGCAGCCGGCACGTTTGCATTTGCCCAAGCGATGGCCGATCCGGGTTTTGCGATCTTCGGCACGCAGCTCGCACCGGGGCAAGACCTCGACAAGGCTCGTGCCGAGCTTCTCGCGACGCTGGAGTCGGTAGCAGCCGAGCCAGTGACGGACGCCGAAGTCCAGCGCGCGAAGGCCAAATGGCTCAATTCGTGGGAGCAATCGTTCACCAATCCGGAGGCTGTGGGTCACGCGCTGAGCGACTACGTCTCGCTCGGCGACTGGCGCTTCTTCTTCCTGCTGCGCGATCGCGTGCGTGAGGTGCAGACTGCCGACGTTCAACGCGTGGCGACGCAGTACCTGCTGCCTGCGAACAGGACGTTGGGCACCTACGTCCCTACCGACAAGCCGCAGCGTGCGCCAACCCCTGTTGCGGTGAACGTGGCCGAGCAGTTGAAGAGATTCAAGCCTCAGGTCGCGGCGGCATCAACCGAAGCGTTCGAAGCCACGCCGGAGAACATCGACAAGCGCACACAGATGTTCACCGTCGCAGGCCTGAAGGCAGCGCTGCTACCCAAGGGCACGCGCGGCAACGCTGTGCATGCATACCTCACCTTGCGCTTCGGCGACGAGAAATCCCTATTCGGCACGGGAGAGGTACCGGACTTCGTGGCGGCGTTGTTGAACAAGGGAACCCGCACGATGTCGCGCGAGCAGTTCCAGGATCGGCTTGATCAGTTGAAGACCGAGATGGCCGTGACTTCTGAAGCGGGGCAGGTGAACGTGATCTTGGTATCGCGCCGCGACACGCTGCCGGCCGCGATTGCACTCGTGGGCGAGATGCTTCGCACACCCACCTTCCCGACCGATACGCTGGAAGAAACGAAACGCGGTGCACTCTCGGGCATCGAGCAGCAGCGCAAGCAGCCAGAGGCCGTGGCGGAGAACGCAGTGTCGCGCGTAGGTAATCCGTATCCGCGGGGTGATGTTCGCTACGCACGGACCTTCGACGAAATGGTGGCCGACGTGAATGCCGTGACGCTCGAGAAGGTGCGCGATTTTCACTCGCGCTTTTACGGAGCCAAGCGCGGCGAATTCGCAGCTGTGGGCGATATGGACGTGACACTGGTGCGCAAGGCCCTGGAGGAGGCCCTGGGCGACTGGAATGCGGGCATGGCCTTCACGCGTGTACCGCAGCCTCTGCTTCCGATCAAGCCTGAACGGCTGGTACTCGGCGTTCCCGACAATCAAAACGCAACCATGTTGGTCCGCCAGGGCATCCCGCTGACCGACAACGATGCGGACTATCCGGCACTCATGATGGCCAACTACTTGCTGGGCAGCGGCGGCAACTCGCGCCTGTGGAAGCGCATCCGCGAAGGCGAAGGGCTCTCGTATGACGTGCGCAGCCAGGTCGAGTGGGGCAGCGTCGAGCCGCATTCCGAATGGATCGCGACGGCGATCTTCGCGCCGCAGAACCAACCGAAGGTCGAGAAGGCCTTCAAGGAAGAGGTGGCTCGGGCGTTGAAGGACGGCTTCACCGCACAAGAGCTTTCCGAAGGTCAGCGCGGGCTTCTGAACTACCGCCGCCTCTCGCGCGCGCAAGACCGCAGCATCGCCGCGGGCTGGGCGCGGAACCTCTATCTCGGTCGCACCTACAAACGCAGCGCCGAAGTCGATGCGCAACTCGCCAAGCTCACGCTCGACGAAGTGAATGCAGCCCTGCGCAAGTACGTGAAGCTTGATTCGACGGTGGCTGCCTTCGCGGGCGACTTCAAGCTCTAGGCCGAACTTTGACGACCACCGAGACCTAAGTGCCCGCCCTGCTTGAACTTTTCGTTCGCAGGGTGTGGGGCTACTGGGTACAAGCCGGGTTTAAGTCGAGT
>JAJKJU010000111.1 GCA_021153565.1 Rhizobacter sp. | reverse complement strand
GTCGAGACACCCCCCGTTCAGGCTGACCCTTCGATACCTCAGGGCAGGGTACGCCTGCGGCGTATCGAAGCCCCTTCACGACGCCACCAAAGCCCTTCGATCGCGAAGCGACCCAGTCCTGAGGTATCGAAGGATCAGGGCGAACGGCTATTTGCAGCAGCAGCAGCAGCAGCAGCAGCTTCAAGCGACAACTGTCCATGGATGCCACCCGAGAACATTTCGTCGAGACACCCTCCGTTCAGGCTGACCCTTCGATACCTCAGGGCAGGGTGCGCCTGCGGCGTATCGAAGCCCCCTCACCACGCCTGCAATAGCCCTTCGATCGCGAAGCGCGGCCATGTCCTGAGGCATCGAAGAATCAAGCCGAAAGGGACTTCTTTGCAGCAGTAGTCGCGATCTCGAGCGACAAAAAACTGTCAGCCCAAACCCAACCCTGACCCAGGAGCCAACTTTCCATGGTTATCGATCCGTCATCTCTCCGTCAACAATTCACGAGAAGCCGCGAGTCGTGGGGTGAAAACTTCCGGAATGGCCGAACACCGCGAACGGCGCCCCCACAGAACGACAAGCACCTGCTACAAAGCAATAAATGAAATCAACAAGATCACAGGGTGCAGTGCTATACGGACCGGTTGCCGAGTCGATTCCGGCGTCGGATCAAACACAGCGCAAGCTGGCCACGCCAGCTGAAAGCGCGGTATTTGGCACGCGCAATCCGGGCTTTGTTCCTTCGGAATTCGCGTTCCTGCGATCCGTTGCCGGCATGCGTGCACTGCTGGTTTTGCTAGGAGCCTTTGGCCTCCTGGTGCAATCCGACATCCAGTTGCGACATCCCCCTTTGCTGTTGACACCGTATGTCGTTTGGGTCGCCATCTTGTTATGGAAGACCCTGGGCGGGTGGTCTCACGCGGCATCGAAACTGTGGCCGTGGGTCGACGCGGCGACGCTGCTGCTGGCTTCATGGTTATTGCCCCAATCCGGCCCCTTGCTCAGCGCCTTGACCATGTTGCCGGTCGTGGCGTTGGCACTGATCGGCGGGGCAGCACAGGCCACCGCATTGGCAGCGGCCAGCGCAGCAGCCATGCTATTTCTGGCGCGTTGGCAGTCCAACGTCGGCGAGCTGCCGTCATTGCCCCTCATCGCACCCATCGTGATGCTGGCGTTTGGTCCAGCCACCGCGCTCATCGCGCGCCCGAGCCGCGAACTGCGCCAGCGGATGCAATTGCTCGACCAATTCAACGCACGGTCCGATCCACGTCAGGGCTTGCGCCATCAGGTCGACGTGCTGCTCGAGCTGCTTGCCGACCATTTTCATTTGACCGAGGCCACGATCAGCCTTCAGGGGCCACAGCCTCGCATCTTCCAGTGGCGTCCCGACAATCACGGCCAAGATCTCACTGAAGCAGAGGAATTGACGTGGCGCGAGCGCATTGCAGTTCTGCCTCGTGACCTGGGCTGCATTTGCACAACAAATGGCAGAGACAAAGACATCGCCGCATTCAATCTGAACTCGGGCACTCGGGACAAACTGAGCGACGTTGCAATGCTGGCTCTTCACGCCAATGTTCCGCAGACGATTGCCCTGCCCTTGATGAGCTATGGCCAGCCGCTGGGCTATCTCTGTTTGCGTCGAGATAGTCCGGCATTTGTTCCCGCCGACCTTCGGTGGCTGCATGACGTGATGCGCGAGACGCTGCCCTTGCTGGAGCGCAGCGACCTGCTCGAGCAGCTTCAGCGCGAGACAGCATCGCGAGAACGCGAGCGCATTGGGCGTGACTTGCACGACAGTGCCGTACAGCCCTATCTTGGCTTGAAATACGGCCTCGAGGCCTTGGCCAGAAAAGCCGGCCCGCACAACCCCATCGCATCGAATGTCCGCGAGCTGCTGGAATTGACCACTCAGGAATTGGGCACTCTTCGCGACGTCGTCAGCGGCTTGCGCAGTGGTGACGATCCCAATAGCGATAGTGCATCGTTGGTGGCGCTGCAGCGGCAAGTGGCAAGATTCGAAGCCCTTTATGGCTTGAAGGTGCACATCTTCGCGCCGCGGGCCCCGCATCTTCGCGGATCGGCTGCGAGGGCCGTCTTGCACATGGTCAATGAAGCGCTGACCAATGTTCGCCGGCACACGTCAGCCAGTGCCGTCACGATTTTGTTCGACGTGCATCAGAACGATGTTGTTCTGCGCCTGCGCAACGATCATGGCGCGGGAAAACCCACGCCTCCTGACTTCTTGCCAAGTTCTCTCACCGAGCGTGCCACCGAGTTCGGGGGTACCGTCACGGTGAGCCACGAGGCAAACTTTACCGAGATCACCATCACCTTGCCCATCATGGGAGCCATTGGATGAATCACCTTTCCAACATCGGTCTGCCGAACGCACAAGCTGTCACGAGGCCGATCCGCGTCATGCTTGCCGATGATCACGGCGTGATGCTGTGGGGCTTGCGCCAACTCATAGAAAGCGCCGGCCCTTCGATGGAAGTGGTGGGCACGGCCACCACCTGCAATGAACTGGTGACGCACCCTGCACTCGCGCAAACCGATGTCGTGCTGCTCGACCTGAGCCTGCGCGACGCCAATGCCCTCGATTGCGTGCCGGGACTCGTCAACGATGCCGGCGTGAAGGTGCTGGTGCTGACGGGCGAAACCAACCCAGCGAAACATCGCGATGCCGTGATGCGTGGTGCACGCGGCATCGTGCTCAAGTCTGACCCCACCGAAAACGTACTGCGGGCAATCGAGCGCGTGCATGCGGGCGAGGTCTGGCTAGACGGGTCGCTGATGTCGACCTTGCTTGGCGGCATCCCGGGCATCACATCAAAGCGCGGCGCACTCGCTGAAGAACTATCCCGCCGCCATGACTCGCTCACCGCGAAAGAGCGAGAAGTTGTCAAGGCGATGGTGCAGCACCGGGGCGCGAAAGGCCTGGTTGTCGCCGACGCCCTCGGAATGAGCGCACACACCTTGCGCAACCACCTCACCGTCATCTACAGCAAGCTTGGCGTTCAGGGCAAACTCAACCTCTATGCCTATGCAATCGAGCAAGGCCTCGCGAATCCGCCGGCTGCGCCCATGCGACCCGCCGGCTTGCCGTCGGCATGGGGCGCGCTGGGTTCCTATGCCGGGTCTGCTGCTTGATTGACAGAGACGACGGTCGCATCGTTTTTGATTCATTGGATCGTCATCCAGTTTTGGTTCTCGCGCCGAGCCGCGCGCTCTTGCGTCATGCCATCTCGAGCTTGGTGACGACGAAGTGCTGATCTGACTTGAACAGGCCGAATCACTCGGAAGAGTTTGGATGCCAGCACGTTTCAGAGCAGCCGTTGTCAGGATTCGGTGCGAACCAACACCCTGTCGAAGGGTGCACCGTGTAAGCGTCCATTGATTGCGGTTGCCGCGTCGCCTATATACCAATCAGGCAGATCGACCGGCGGGATGGCCTGTCCGCCTCGCCGTGCTTCGGCGCCACTCGCAGCGGTTGGATCCGCGCAGTTCGACCGTCCCGTTTGTTGCATCAAAAGGAGCCATTCATGCTGACGAATTCCCACATCACCACGATTCTTCCGGTTGTGAAAATGGACCGGGCGCGGCAGTTTTATATAGACAAACTCGGACTCGTCCCCGATGGCGAACATGCCGATGGATCATTCTGGATGCACGCTGGCGATGGCGGCACCGTGGCCCTCATTCTTCGGTCCGATCGCAAACAGTCGGAGCACACCGCGATGAGCTTCGAGGTGGTCAACCTCGACTCCGAGATCAATGATCTCGAGCGACGCGGCGTGAAGTTCGAGGACTATGACCTGCCCGACCTGAAGACGGTGAACCATGTCTTCTCCACCAGCGACGAAAAGTGCGCCTGGCTCACCGATACCGAAGGAAATATCCTCTGCTTGCACCAGAGCATGCGTTCGCACTGAAGCAATCAGCGCCCTGCGCTTTGCCGTAGGGCGCAGCGATCTTTCACAAACCGGGTTGTGGTTGACGGGGTTGTGGGGCGGTGACGACTTGGTCGCGCCTCGAGCCTTCGAGGGCATTCCCATCGTCACGCCCGATCAAGCCCTACAGCGCCTCTGCACCGGCTGAGGTGCTCTCCCAATCCCAACCCCAACCCCAACCCGTTCAGACTGAGGTATCGAAGCCCTTCGCCGCATTGACCGATTTCCGCTCATTCTGTCGAGGCCCGATCAGGAGGAGCTGGGCCTTCGATACCTGTGATTGACCGGACACGAGGGAGGCTTCGATACGGCGCAGGCGTATCCTGCCCTGAGGTATCGAAGGGTCAACCCGAACGGGGAGGTGGCGGAGTGGCGGAAGCGCGGGACGAACGGAGAGGTGGGATGGCGCACGCGCACGACGGCGAGGCGCTGGTATCGCAGGGGCCGGCGGATACACCCCGCCAGCAGACAGCCGGTCAGCTGCAGACCGTGTTGCTGCCCGGATCCTGCCCCATGATTTCCCGCGGCAGATACGTCGAAAAATCGGGAACAGTCAGCGCTGAAAAGCCGATCCAACCCACTGGCGAGATCGGTGTGATCGTCAGACCCTTGACGCTCACCGCCACGCCGGCACAACTCGTGCTGTCGCAAGAGGCGCTGATATTTCCACTCCCGTCGTACCAGTCGACTTGCAGATTTGCACCAGTGATAGGTATGAACTTTTGCATTTCTGCGAGGACCCGGGAAGCGCCCTTGTCGCAGACCACGGACACCCGGGCACCCACTCGCGTAGCTTCAGCCGCAGAGTTCCAGGTGAACAAAAGACGGCCAAAGTCCATGATGCCCAACAGCACCGTGAAGAACACGATCGCTATCAGCGCGAACTCGACGATGGCCACACCCCGTTGGTTGCTTTTCATGATTGTTTGCGCATGGTTACGCTGATGTCGCCGAAGGTGATTGAGGTCGTCGCACCCGATCCCCCGGTATACATGCGTGTGAATATCAAGAGGTCGATCACCGGGTTGAACTGATAGCCCTTGATGGTGACCGTGACGGTATCGATGACAGGAAGGCTGCCCTGGCTGTAGTTGGACGCGCATCTAGGGAGGTCCGCCGGATCGCAGATATCCACCATGGCAGTAGTCAGCCCCGGCATCAAAGACGAGCCTGTGCCAGCAGGGTTGCCGTAAACCACCAGATTCCTCGCCTTGCCCTGAGCGGTCGCGTTCCCTGACGCCTGCGTAGAAAGGTAGCGCGATGCATCGCGTGTCGACTTCGCAAGCGTGTTGTACGTATAGATCGCTCGCCCGAACTCGGTCGTTGCAAAACAGATTGCCAAGAGCAAAGGCAGTATCAGTGCCAGCTCAACCGCCGCGACGCCGCGTTGCTTGTATTTCATGACATGCGCTCCTATTGCACCAAGGCAGGGACCAGCGGGCCAGCGGTTCCGCCCACCAGCCCATTTGTGCTGCAGGGGCTGCTGGAGTTGCCGGCATTGCCGAGGAACTCGAGTTGGATGGTGGTCGTGGGGCCACTGATCGGCTGCAGCATCAGCATGCATGCATAGTCGATGACTTGGGATGCCGCCGAAAGTATGGGTACGAGAACGATGCGTTTGCTTTCACCCAGCGATTGGTGCTGCCCGCCAACGCCGGGGCTTGCAAGGTCTTTGTACCCGCCCTTCATGTTCAGGCCGGTCATGTTGTCGCCGTCTTTGACTACGGTGGTGGTATCACCGTAGCTCGCATAGGCCTGACGCTTGAGCTTGAAGTTTGCTGCGGTCAAAGCCGACCCAACCGCTGGGGTGCCTGCAAAGGCGTTCTGCGGCACAGCATTCTTCCAATTGGTTGATGTGTAAGCGTAGCCCGAATAGTCGGGCCTCATGCCACTGGTGGCGGCATCGCCATTGTTCTTGTAAATGCCGAATCGAGCATTCCATTCGTCGTCGAGACTGACTTTCGCGCCGGGCGTGCCCAGCGTGTCGCCGATCCTGGTTCCGCAATATCCAGTGCCGGCCATTTCCTTCTTGGTTTCGCTAGCGCTCGTCGAGCCGTCCAGGTTGTACCAACCCATTTCCGAGGGGTCGGTTTTGGTCGGGTCATAGAGCATTGCGACCCATTCGCCCGTCAGATAGCCGTAGTTCGGTGAGGTGCCCCCAGGCCTTGATCTCAGACCAACGGGAATTGGGCAGGTGCTTTGCGCGTGGGAGCGCGTCGCCACCGCGACAGCCCCCACAGAATTAGTTGTTGAGCCACCGACCATCTGGATCAGGTAGTTGGTAATCCCGTCTATCTTGTGGGTGCACTTCGCATATCGAGCACTGCTCGGTGGAATTGTCTTGCTGTAGATGCCAGGGAGCACGTCGTTAAAATTCACATCAGCATCCGTGATTCCGGCCGATGCTGCTTGATACTGAACCTTGTTCGCATTGCCGGCCGTTCGACCCGCATTGGTGGCGCGGGTGAGAGCGTCAGGCGCGCCGTCCAGCTCCTGAGCCGCCGCCAGGCTGCAACTGTCGAGCGCAGATTGGAGCTCTGTCTTGGCGACGAACATGCCGCCCGCATCGATGACCAGACCGCCGAAGCCCAACAGAACGAACAGTGTCAGACCAACCAGTGGAAGGACGGCGCCGCGCTGTTTGACGGGTACGCGATTGAGCATGTGAATCACCTTGCAAGGAAGTGGAAGAGGCGCCCTTTATTCAGGCTCATCGTTGGTGCTTTACTCTGCTTCGCTGCGATTGCGACTGCATCAGCACTTTGTCCCAGTTCGGGAGGGAAAAAGCTACCGACGTATGCCGTGGTCGACTGCAGCACCAGCCACGTCGTCCGGCGCTTTCGCAAGCCACGACATGTCCGTGCTTTCATTTGCATGCTCGGACTCCGTTTGAAAATGGCTTCAGAGAAATGCTACGGAGCACGATGGCCCGAAGCGAGAGCGTTTGCTCCTGTCGACGGCAGGAGATTTCTCCCCCTTTGGTTGCGTGCACGGTCACCTCTTCATCGTGGCTCTGGTGTTCCACCATCCATGCATACGGGTTAACTCTCACCCCGGCCCACGACGCAAGACATTCGACCGATTAGGGGGGACAAAACTCCCACGCGCGCTCGCACTTCCTCCCATGACCGCGGCTGCGTCCCAGATTGAAACTCCTACCAGAGCCGCTGTGCGCATGGCCGCGCATTCGGCGACGCAATCGAACACACGTTCCCATCGAGCTCGTTGCATGCACAACACACGAACACCGCGCTTCTTGCAGGCCGCACTCGAGGTCCTTGGCCGGCACAACCTGGCATGGACGCTCACGTGGAGCGTGATCATCCTGGATGCCGTGTGGTTGCTGCTCACCGAATGGTCGCTGCCCTGGCGCGGAGTCGTCGTGGCCGCGATTGCAGGGGCGGCCTTCCTTGCACCGCTGGCAATCGGCCGCTATCGCCGCGATCTGCGTCTTTACACCACGCTGCGGGCTGCAGCATTGCTCATCATGTTCCAGGCCGCAGGGGCAACCCTGAGCTACTTGGTCGTCGGAACGAACGCTGCGCTGGTCGACGCGACGCTGGCGGCCTGGGATCGTGCCTTGGGCTTTGACTGGCTGGCGCTGCAGGCATGGATTGCGAACCATCCAAACATACAAACAATGCTCAGTTTCGCTTATCAGAGCGGAATGATGCAATTGATCTTCGTGCTCCTGTTCCTGGGCTTCTGTGCACGCGCCGAGCAACTCGACCAATTCATGCGACTGTTCATTGTCGCCACATTGCTGACTATCGTCGCGTCGGGCTTCTTCCCTGCGGCCGGCACGTGGCAACACTATGCGCTGGCCGAAAAACTGGATCTGTTGTCCTTGTCCCATTTCGATTTGTTGCGCGACGGTCGCATGCGCGACATTCCGCTGGGGCAACATATGCAGGGCCTGATCTCCATGCCATCGCTTCACGCAGCGACGGCGGTCCTGCTCATGCATGCCATGCGTGGAACGCGTCTCGTGCCAGCATTCATCGCCCTCAATCTCGCAATGCTGGTGTCGACCCCGATCGACGGAGGCCACTACCTTGTCGACGTGCTGGCCGGCATCGCACTTGCCGTCGGACTGATCGCACTTGAGCCCCGGCGCAGCGCACGCCCTCGTTCAGCCGTTTACCCAGTTACCAATGAAGGTCTGCGGGCAGCGCACCAATGAATACCGCCACCGCTACCTTGTCGGCCGAGCCGGCACGCGCTGAAGCACTACCGATGACAACATGGGCACCGAGTGGAGCCACTTTTGGGGCGGTCTTCGCTCCCTCTTCCTCTGGGAGACGGCTGGGGTGAGGGCCGTGGGCGGTGAATAAAGCCATTGGTTGCCATCACCGCAGCCCCTCACCCAACCTCTCCCCAGGGGGGAGAGGAGCCAATACAAGACCTTGAAAGGGGTGGTATTGAAGCCCGGTCACGATGGTTCACTAGCCTTTCGATGCCTCAGGGCGAACGGGTGTTGTTCTGAGTTCATCCGGATTGCCGATAACAACGCGTCGAGCAAAAAGAAGATCTCGGCCGGCTGAGACTATCCGTCCGCCATCCAAAAGTTCGGCGCCGATCAGGTCCGACTTGAGGAGTCGTTCCTCTGCGACGCAAGGACCTACGCACGCACCCCATCGCCCCGCGCTCAAAAATCGCCAGACGCCTGCCCCCTCCCCATTCGCGGCAGTACAAAGCTCCTATTTCCTCCCCGCACACCTGACCTCGCGCAGGACCTCGACCAACCCTACTCTTGAGCATCGGCTGGCCATGGGGGCGAGCCGCACTCAACATGGATGGTTGCGATGCCAGTTGAAGGCCCGATCAAGGTGCTCGTCGTCGACGATCACGCCAGCATCCGCAGAGGCCTCTGCAGCCTGATCAATGTCGAGTGGCCCCACCTGACTTGTGTCGGGACGGCGGCCACGGCAGCGGAAGCGCTGAGGCTGACGCGAGAGTGCCAGCCCCATGTGGTACTGCTCGACATCAATCTGGCCGGCGAGGACGGCATGGCTTTGATCACAGTGCTTCGAAGTCTGGTTCCGTGCGAGATCGTCATGGTGACCAGCCTCTCGGACCCGCGAGTCGCCACACAGGCGCAGCGTCTGGGCGCGCATGCCTGCCTGCACAAGACTGCGCCCGCAGCACAGCTGGTGGCCGCTGTCTTTGCGGCACATCAAGCCCATGACCGTGCGTCCGTTTGAGGAGGTAGGCGTTTTGTCCTATGCCTCTGGGAGCAAGCACCCATCGGCGCAAGGCAATAACAACGATGTGCGCGACGGCCCGGATACCTAAAGTAAGCACCATGGATCGCACCCCAACACAAGCAGCAGAAAGGACCGGCATGTTGAGCGACGGCAAGAGCGTCACCCGGTTCGCCGCTGGAATGGTGCGTGAAGAGGACGGAGTGACCACGATTGAGTACGCGCTGCTCGCCGCATTGATTGCCATGGTGTGCATCGTTGCCTTCCAGGCGACGGGCATGTCGTTGAAGGCGCTGTATGCGTACTGGAGTGCTGTGGTCATCGCTGCACTGCAAGTTCAGTAAAGGATTTCAGCCTGGAGACGGGTTGATTTTGGAAGCCGGCAACGGCATTGTTTTTCAACGAAGAGGAAGCATCATGAAACTCGTTCAATTCATCAAGACCTTTGCTCGTGAAGAAGATGGCGTCACGGCCATCGAATACGGTCTGATTGCGGCTCTGATCGCGATCGTGATCATTGGCGCCGTCACGGTAGTTGGCAGCAAGCTTTGCGGGACCTTTAACAAGGTCGCGACTGCGCTCGGCGGTACAGCCGCTGCCTGTTAAGTATCGAACGCGACGGAGGTCATCTATGGCCTCTCTCGTGACCGAACTCGGAGTCGCTGTGTTCAGTGACCTGCGCGCCCGGCGCAGCCCGAACGCACTTGTGGCGATCGGAATCGCGCCCGGATTCTTGCTTCAGATAGGTAACGCATCATGAAACTAGTTCAATTCATCAAGAACTTTGCTCGTGAAGAAGATGGCGTCACGGCCATTGAATACGGTCTTATTGCGGCGCTGATTGCGATCGTGATCATCGGCGCCGTCACGGTGGTTGGCAGCAAGCTTTGCGCCACGTTCAACGCGGTCGCAGTTGCGCTCGGCGGCACGGCTGCTGCCTGTTAAGTAACGAACGCGACGGAGGTCAAGAGATGTCTGCCTTGGATCTACTGTTTATGGCTTCTCTCGTGACCGTACTTGGAGTCGCTGTGGTCAGTGATTTGCGCACTCGGCGCATCCCGAATGTACTCGTGGCGACCGGAATCGCGCTGGGCTTCTTGTTCCAGATACTTGCGCCCGAAGGTTATGGTCTCTTCGCCCGGTGGTCGGGTTCAATCGGGCCGTTGCAGGGCCTGTATGGCCTGCTCGCCGGTCTTGCGCTCTTCATGCCTTTCTACGTTTTACGCACATTCGGTGCTGGAGACGTGAAGCTGCTCGGAATGGTCGGTGTCTGGTTCGGACCGAGGCCAATGATCGGCGTGTTCCTCCTGAGCATGCTCGCCGGCGGCGTGCTCGCCCTGGTGGTGGCTCTGTGGAACCGTTCACTGCGCCAGGCCCTTAGCAACATCCGCTTCATGGTCACCGACGTGGTGGTGCGCGTCACATCAGGTGGTGGCCCCCAAGTGCCGACGCCGGCGCGAACGAGTGGCCGACTGCCATATGCGCTCGCGATTGCTGTCGGCACGAGCCTCGAAGTAGCGCTGTTGAAGGGGTGGTGGCATTGAGCACCCTAATCATTGAAGACCACCAAATGACACCGCCTGCGGCACTACCGCTGAAGTAGTACGCGTCTTGACGCATTAAGGAGTTTGAACACCATGGCTTTGCGCGTGATTTCCAGTCCCACACCGAGCGAATCGCTTGCTGTGGACCATGCCTTCGAACAGGCTTCTCACGGAAGCAATCAGCATGTCGAGGTCAGCGACTTGCCCGCCGCGCCTCGCACGGTCGAAGAAACCGGCCTGCCCTTGCTGCTGATTTCCGAGCTGGCGCTGAAGGTGATGCATCAGCACGGGCTGACCCACCTGCATGAACTCTCGGTCCACCTGAAGCTGAGCGCCGCGCTAATCGACAACTTGTTCATGCATCTGCGCAAGGAAGCGCTGATCGACGTTCGCCGCCGCGGCACGCTCGATGGCGACGTGCAGTACCAGTTGACGCTGGCAGGCCGCAACCGTGCGGCCGAGGCGTTGACTCGCAACCTCTACAGCGGCCCCGCGCCGGTGCCGCTCGCAGCATACGCGGCGCGGGTCGAGGCACAGAGCGTCAGCTCGATGGGTGTCACCCGACGCGAACTCGAGCAGGTCTTTGCCAATGTGGTGGTGCGCCCCGAGGTACGCGACCAACTCGGCGCTGCTATGAATTCGCGCCGCGCCATCTTGCTATACGGCCCCCCGGGAGCGGGCAAAACCTACCTGTGCGAACAGATGGCACGCCTGCTCACCGGCCACATCGCTGTCCCCCACGCAATCGAGGTTGACGGAGAGATCATCCGTGTCTTCGATCCGCTGGTGCACCACGAGGTGCCTGCCACCGACGTCCCATGCCACACGATCGACAGCCGCAGCCGGACAGATGCCCGCTGGGTTCTGTGCGAGCGCCCGATGGTGATGGCCGGCGGCGAGTTGACCCTCGACATGCTCGATCTGGTGTACGACGCACGCGCTGGCTATTACCAGGCGCCACCGCACTTCAAGGCCAACAACGGGATCTTTCTCGTCGATGACCTGGGCCGCCAATTGGTCACGCCGCGCCAGTTGCTCAACCGCTGGATCTTGCCCATGGAACACCGGCACGACTACCTGATGCTGCGCAATGGCAGCAAGTTCCGCATCCCCTTCGACACGATGCTGTTCTTCTCGACCAACATGCAGCCATCTGAGGTGGCCGATGAGGCCTTCCTGCGGCGCATTGGCTACAAGATCTTCGTCGGCGAGGTTGCGGTGGATGACTACCGCCGCATCTTGCGAGAGGTGTGCGATGAGTACAAGGTGCCCTGCGACGAAGAAGTTTTCGACATCCTCGTAGAGGGACTTCACGAGCAGCATGGCCGCCCTCTGCTCGCCTGTATTCCGCGCGACCTGGTCGGCCAGATCGTCGACTACGCCGCCTATCACGGCCGTGAGCCAGAGCTGACCCCCGACATGCTGCATTGGGCCTGGCACAACTATTTCGCAACCCAACTGGCTCCCGCTGCGGCTGCCAACATGGAGAGGACATCATGAAGAGCACCCGAGGTATGTTCATGCTGCTGGTGGCCTTGCTGGCCGGAGGCGCAGCGGTGTTGTTCGCGTCGAAGTGGATGAATGCGCAGGCCAAAAACAGCGGGCAGATTGCCGTGGCCGCGGTCGACGTGGAGACGGGAGCGAGGCTGGTGCCGGAGATGCTGCGCATGGTCACCTGGCCGGCCGGCAACGAGCCGCCAGGGGCATACGCCGATCTTGCTGCACTCAACGGCCGTGTCGTGAAGACATCGCTGACACGCGGCGAACCGATTCTTGAGGGCAAGCTGGCACCCGCCGGCACCAAGGGAGGCCTCTCGGCCGTGGTGGCTGAGGGCCGGCGCGCAATCACTGTGCGTGTGAACGACGTGATCGGCGTGGCCGGGTTTGCCTTGCCCGGCAATTACGTGGACATCATGGTCAACACGCAGAGCGACGCCGGCAAGCGCGGCGACCAGGACAAATCGATCAGCAAGATCGTGCTCGAACGCATCCTCGTGCTCGCCATTGCACAGGAAGCGAGCCGCGACGAGACGAAGCCGAAGGTGGTCAACGCCGTCACGCTTGAAGTCACGCCCGAACAAGCCGAGAACCTCGACCTTGCGCGCAGTGTCGGCACGCTGTCGCTGGTGTTGCGCAATCAGGTGGACCCGAAGCCCGGCTCCACCGAGGGCGCAACCAAGACCTCAATGCTCAGGGAAATGCATGTGCCGCAGGCCGCGTCCGCACCCAAGGCTGTGACGCCCAGGCGCAGCGCGCCCCGAGTGGTCGTGGCGGCCGTGGCAGCACCTGCTCCTGAGGCACCGAAGAGCACGAACTGCGTCGAGGTGATCCGCGGCACGGTCAAGTCCAACGAGTGCTTCTGAGATTCACGACATTCACATCAACGATGGGAAACATGATGCGCACCCAACTCCGCCCCTTGCACCCTGTGTGGGTCCCTGCGATCCGAATCATCGTCGTGGCGATGATCGCAGGCTTGTCAATCCGTTCCGCCAATGCGTCGCCGCAGACTGCAGGCGGCGTCAAGATGGCCGCCACAGCGCCGGCACCGCAGCGCAACGCAGTGGCCGCGGCTGTCGTCAGCTCGGTGAGTCCCACGGCCCCATGCGGCCGGGTGGAGATCGCGCCGGCAGTGAACGTGAGCGTGGGAAAGTCCACGGTCATCCGGCCTGTCAGTCCGATCACGCGCATCTTGCTGGGCAACCCTGATGGCTCTCGGGCTGCTCGGCCGGTCGAGAGCAAGGGCAAGGATCGCGATGCCGACGTCAGCACCACATCCGATGACAAGACGCGACCCGGCGTCGCTGAACTCGATGTGCTGCTGCTCAGCCCGACCGAGGTCTATCTGCTGGGCAAGAGCATCGGCTCGACCAACGTGGTGCTGCTCGACAAGGCGGGCCAATGCACGGCCTTCGACGTGGTGGTGAACATGGACACGGGTGCGTTGCAAAACGTGATCGGCCAGTTGCTGCCCGAAGAAAAGAACCTGCGCGTCACCTCTGCCTTCGATTCCATCGTGCTGACCGGCTCGGTCACCGATGCCGGTGCCGTGATCCGTGTGATGGACCTCGCCAATGCGTATGTGCGCGGCTCGGGCGGCGGCTCCGGTGCGAGCGTCGCGGGAGCCAACCCGCGCATTGTCAACATGCTGTCCACCGCCGCGCCGCAGCAGGTGATGCTCGAAGTGAAGGTGGCCGAGGTCTCTAAGGCGCTGATTGACAAGCTGGGCATGCAGTTCAGCGGGTCGAAGAGCAAGGGCGACTGGACCTATAACCTGCTCGCGACTTTCCTGACCGGCGGTAGCGGCGTGGCAACGGCCGTGAAGTCGGTGAGCGGCATCGCGGTGACTCTGGACGCCCAAAAGGACGACAGCATGGTGAAGGTCCTGGCCGAGCCGACGGTGATGGCGATCAGCGGGCAGAAAGGCAGCTTCCTGGCCGGCGGCAAGATCTTCATTCCGGTGGCGCAGGAGAACAGCGGCGGCGGCCGCACCATCACGCTGGAGGAAAAGCCGTTCGGCGTATCGGTTGCCTTCGTGCCGACGGTTCTCGATGGCGGACGCATCAACCTCGAAGTCGCCACGGAGGTTTCCGAGCTCAATCGTGACGGCATCGGCATTTCTGCACCTGGTGTCAACGGGCTGGCGGTGCTGCCCTCGTTCACGTCACGCAGCGCAAAGACAACGGTGCAGTTGATGGATGGGCAGAGCTTCGCCATCGGCGGCCTGATCAAGAACAACAGCACGGCGAACATCAAAGCGTTCCCGGTCCTTGGCGAGTTGCCGATCGTCGGCGCCTTGTTCCGCAGCACCGAGTTCCAGACCGACAAGTCTGAACTGGTCTTCGTGATCACCCCGCGCCTGGCCAAGCCGATGCCGCCGCACTATGCGCTGCCGACAGACAGCTATGTGCCGCCGACACGTGTGGAGCTGCAGGCTCTTGGCCAGCTCGAAGGCAGGCGGCAGGAAGAAGCGCCCCCTGCGGCGACGGCGGCCCCGGTTCCCCCGGCAGCTGCAGGCAGTGCACCTGCGGGTGGGTTTCAGGTCAAGTAATCGGGCAAATCAACGAGGAGTCCTGTGATGAAAACCATTCTTCCGATCGTCGCCGTATTGGCCATGACTTTCTCCGGTTGCGCTACGGCACCCGAGTGGGAACGCAACTTCGGCGATGCCGCGCGGCAGACGCGGGCGGCGCAAACCCTCGACCCGAATGCGTCGAGCCGCAATACCGCGCTCGCCCCGACAGATGGCAAGGCTGCGGCAGGCGCGATGACCAAGTACGCCGAGTCGCATGGCTACGCGGTCAAGGAAGGCAAGCAACCGGTGTTGGTGCTTTCCACGGGCGGCCGCTAAGGCCGGGTCGAAGACTCATCTGCCGAGTTGTGGTCATGCAAAGAATTTGGTTCGGAACAACTTCCCAGAGTCTGTGCGGGCTGTGGGATTCCCAAAGTCCGTGGGGGCTGAGCTATTCCCAAAGTCCTTTCGGGCGGCACCTGTCTCCGTTCGGGTTGCACCTTTCCGTTCGGGCTGCACCCCTCTCCGTTCGGGCTGAGGTATCGAAGCCTCAGCCCGTGGTGGAGGGCTTCGATACCTCAGCCCGAACGGGTGGGGGCGCGGGTGGGAGCGCAGTTAGGCGCGACCTCCGTTCGGGCAGCACCTTTCGGGCGGCACCTTTCTCCGTTCGGGCAGCACCTTTCGGGC
>JAJKJU010000110.1 GCA_021153565.1 Rhizobacter sp. | reverse complement strand
TTTTCTCGAAAATCTTCAGCGCCAGCTCGGCCTGCCCGCCTTTCTCGCACGCCGAGATCAGGGCGCTGTACGTGATGACGTCGGGGATGATGCCAGCGGCTTGCATGTCATCGAAAACCTCCAGCGCGCTCTCGACCTTCCCCCCTTTCTCGCACGCCGAGATCAGGGCGTTGTACGTGATGACGTTGGGGATGATGCCAGCGGCGCGCATGCCCTCGAAAATCTTCAGCGCCAGATCGGCCTGCCCGGCTTTCTCGCACGCCGAGATCAGGGCGCTGTACGTGATGACGTCGGGGATGATGCCAGCGGCTCGGATCTCATCGAAAACCTCCAGCGCCCTCGCGACCTTCCCCGCTTTCTCGCACGCCGAGATCAGGGCGTTGTACGTGACAAGGTCGGGAGCCACGCCCGCTTGCTTCATGGCCTCCACACAAGCGAATGCTCCTTCCAGACTGGACTGCTTGATGACGGAAGTCGTCACCTTCAATACGGCCTCTTCGCTCCGTTTATTGTTGAGATACCCCTCTATCACATACTTGTTGGTTGGGGATTCCTGATGAACTGGGAACGACCTTCGCCGGCCGTGCACCACCGAAGTATCCGCCGCCATTGGCGAGCTCGCGCCTCGGGCAGGTGGCCCCGCCAATGATCGGGCACCTCTGCTGCCTGTACGCCCTGCCACTCGAGGCCCCGATGCGCCGCTTGATGCCCCCTCCCCCTCGACGGTATTTGATGGTCGGTTTCGATGGGATCCTGTTCCGATAGGGTTCATGTCAAGCAATCTTCAAAGTAAGAGCGGCCGCGCCGCGCGGCCCGCGAGTCTGCAGGTGCCAGTACGGCACAGCCTGCAAGCATCACTGACTTTTTGCGTTCCAGCAGCCACGCTCACGAAAGACTGTCGCTGCAAACGAAGCGGCCTCACACGCAGGATGAACCCACGCCGAGCTGATGTGTGTCGTGACAACGGCATGACCGGTTTAGACGATAGCCGCCCTCGCCAGCGGCGATCGACGTGAAGATGACGCGATGAAGTTGGTAGCCGACGCGAGTGCTGGCGGCATAGGGCTCAGCCTCTCTGATGCGGTTCGTGTACCTCGGCTCGCGGTTGACGCTCCACGCTTCCTCCCCACGTTCGGTCGCCCTCACGCAGTTGCGCTTCACTTGCCTCACTGTGGCCAGCTCGGCCGGGGACTTCCACCCCGAGAATCGCGCCCATGCTGGGCGCATAGCGAAAACACCGCCCGCAGGCGGTGTCCGTCCCATCAAGGTTCGATCAATTCGACGCTGTCGTCTGTTCGTCCCGTGTCTCATCCACCGGCCAATCGCGGATGTATGCCTTCAGCATTCGGTTCTCGAAGTCCTGGCTGTCCACCACCGCCTTTGCCACGTCATAAAAAGAGATCACCCCCATCAGGGTTCTCTGGGTCATGACCGGCATGTAGCGAGCGTGTCGGCCGAGCATCATGCGGCGCACTTCGTCGATTTCGGTCTCTGGAGTGCAGGTGAGCGGGTGGTCGTCCATGACACTTTGAACCAGCGTCGTACCCACCGAACCGCCATTGCGCACCACCGACCGGATCACCTCTCGGAAGGTCAGCATTCCCGCTAATTCGCCGTGGTCCATGACGACCAGCGAACCGATGTCGTTGTCGGCCATGGTCGTCACAGCCTGCGAGAGCTCTTGGTCGGGTGACACGGTGTAGAGCGTTCCGCCTTTTACACGCAAGATGTCACTGACTTTCATAGGAATCTCCTGATGGCGATGGTCGAATCAATATAGCCCACAATGACGGCGAGCAACACCCCCGCTCACCCCAGACGCTGAGAGTGTTTCGAGCGTGTCCGAGCAGCACGTCAAAAGGCACCTGATCTAGGTGCAAAGCGCAGCCATAGCTTGGCTATGGCGAGCATTTGCAACGACGAGCAGGGGGCTTTTGGCGAGCGGGCATGATCGAAAAACTCTCAGCCTCTCAGAGGACGTTACGAGGACACCCCTCCATGCCCGGTTCATCCGATCCTGCTTTCGACACCCTCGCACTGCACGCAGGCGCCGCGCCGGACACCGCCACCGGCGCCCGCGCGGTCCCCATTCACCTCACCACCTCCTTCGTGTTCGAGAACAGCGAACACGCCGCCTCGCTGTTCAACATGGAGCGCGCTGGCCACGTCTACAGCCGCATCTCGAACCCAACCAATGCCGTGCTCGAAGAGCGCGTCGCGGCGCTCGAAGGCGGCGTGGGCGGCATTGCCACGGCGAGTGGACAGGCGGCCTTGCATCTGGCGATTTCCACTCTTGCCGGCGCGGGTTCGCACATCGTCGCCAGCTCGGCCCTGTACGGCGGCTCGCACAACCTGTTGCACTACACCTTGTCCCGTTTCGGGGTAGAGACCACCTTCGTGAAGCCGCGCGACATCGACGGCTGGCGCGAGGCCATTCGCCCGAACACCCGGCTGCTGTTCGGCGAGACGCTCGGAAACCCCGGGCTCGACGTGCTGGACATCCCGACAGTCGCCGCCATCGGCCACGAGCGGGGCCTGCCGCTGCTGGTCGACTCGACGTTCACCACGCCATATTTGATGAAGCCCTTCGATCTGGGGGCTGACCTGATCTTTCACTCCGCCACCAAGTTCCTGTCAGGGCACGGCACCGTGATCGGCGGCGTGCTGGTCGACGGAGGTCGCTTCGATTGGGACGCGTCTTCGCGTTTTCCCGAACTAACCCAGCCGTACGCGGGCTTTCACGGCATGGTGTTCAGCGAGGAAAGCACCGTTGGCGCGTTCTTGCTGCGCGCCCGCCGGGAAGGCCTGCGCGATTTCGGCGCCTGCATGAGTCCGCATACCGCGTGGCTGATTCTTCAGGGCATCGAGACCTTGCCCTTGCGCATGGCGCGGCACGTCGAGAACACGCGAAAGATCGTGAGCTTCCTCGCCTCGCAGGTCATGGTCGCAAGCGTGGGTTATCCCGAACTCGAAGACCATCCCAGCCACGCGCTCGCCAAGCGATTGCTGCCGCGCGGATGCGGATCGGTGTTCAGCTTCGACCTCAAGGGCAGCCGCGAGCAGGGCAAGGCCTTCATCGAGGCACTGAAAATATTCTCCCACCTCGCCAACGTGGGTGATTGCCGATCGCTCGTCATTCACCCTGCCTCGACGACGCACTTCCGCATGGACGATGCGGCATTGGCGCAGGCAGGCATCACCGCCGGCACCATTCGGCTGTCGATCGGCCTCGAAGACCCTGACGATCTCATCGACGATCTGAAGCGCGCCCTCAAGGCCGCGGAAAAGGCGGTGCGCTGATGATGATCAACGTCAACGGCCGCAAGGCCTACGCCTACACCGGCGGAAAGTCCTTCGACCCCACGCTGCCCTGCGTGGTCTTCATCCACGGCGCGCTGCACGACCACAGCGTGTGGACCTTGCTGGCGCGATGGGCAGCGCACCACGGTCGCTGCGTGCTCGCCGTCGATCAACCCGGCCATGGACGCAGCGAGGGCCCCTTGCTACCCGACGTCGAGGCGCTCGCCGATTGGACGCTGGCCCTGCTCGACAACGTGGAAGTACAAGAGGCGGCTTTGGTTGGTCACAGCATGGGCTCGCTGATTGCACTCGAAGCGGCATCGCGAGCGCCCGACCGCGTGAATCGCCTTGTGATGATCGGCACCGCCTATCCGATGAAGGTGTACGACACGCTATTCGCGACCGCACGCGAGAACCCGCTGAAGGCCATCGACATGGTCAACGCCTCTTCTTTCTCGACCACCGCCGCAAAGCCCTCCTACCCTGGGCCCGGGATGTGGCTGCATGGGTCCAACCAGGTGCTGATGCGGCGAATGCAAGCTCTCGATTCGCACCACAACCTTTTCACCCACGATTTCACGGTGTGCGACCGGTATGCAAACGGTAAGAATGCGGCGGTGTCGGTGAAATGTCCCGTGACATTCATACTCGGCTCACGCGACCAAATGACTTCGCCCAAGGCCGCCAGCGACATCGCCGCCGCCCTCAAGGCCCGCGTGATCACACTTTCAAGTGGGCATTCCCTGATGCAGGAGGTACCCGACGAGGTATTGAATGCCGTTCGAATTGCACTATCCTGATGGGTGCTTGGGATTTGACCCGGAATTATTTCGGGCCAAATCCTTGGTGCATGTACCGCGACATCTGGGGGGCTGGCGATGTCCAACAACGAATCTCCCGAAGCACACCGGCTCTCGCACATCGAACGGCTGGTCGACGTCATCGACCTGCCCATCGGCCGGTGGGATTCGCAACATCGGCTCGTCTTCTGCAACGAGCCCTATCTCGGCTGGGCCGGCCGACCACGAGATCAGCTCATCGGGCGGACCTTGGAAGAGATATTCGACGACGACGCCTGGTCGCAAGCCAAGTCGGCTTTTCGCGATGCTTTTGCCGGCCGCACTGTCAACTACGAGCGCCGCCTGTCGCAGGGGCACCTAGCCAATCGATGGGCGCGCGTGCAGGTCTTCCCGGACGTGGCGCCCGACGGCAAGGTCGAGGCGGTGTTCACCATCGCATTCGACATCCACGAAGACGTGCTCGCACGCGAGGCGCTCGATGCGGCTCGCGTGCGGCTGGACCGCTTTACCGAGAACATTCCCTGCCCACTCACCTACGTCGACCGCGACTTCGTGCTTTGCTTCGTGAACAAGGCCTACTGCGAAGTCACCGGGCAAAAGCCCGATGAACTGCTGGGACGGCACATCGGCGAGGCGTGGGGCCCCAAGCGCTGGGCCGAATACGCACCCTTTTTTGAACGGGCATTGCGAGGCCAGACGGTGCAGTACACGCGGCTCGTCGACCGCTTGCCGACCGGGCCGCGATGGATGCGCACGAGCTACGTGCCGGACTTCGATGCGCGCCGGTTCGTGCGCGGGCTCTACACCGTGACCATCGATGTGCACGAACTGACAATGGCTCAGGAAAAACTCAAGCGCAGTGTGGAGCGCGATTCGCTCACCGACGTGCTCAGCCGCCGCACGATGATGGACCGCATCGAGGCCGCAATGCTCGAGGCGTCAGAGACGCCTGCGGCCTTGTTCTTCGTCGACCTGGACGGGTTCAAGTCGGTCAACGATCAGCTCGGCCACCGCGAAGGCGACAAGCTGCTGATCAGCGTGGCGGGGGCCTTGCAGGCCGCAGTGCGCGCCGAAGATGCAGTGGGCCGCTTCGGCGGTGACGAGTTCCTGGTGCTAGCTCCCGTGCGCGATACCGCGGGCGCCGATGCCTTGGCGTTGCACATGCTGAACGCCGTGCGCGAGGTGACGAATTCGCTCGGGCTCTTGCCGGTCATCAGCGCCAGCATCGGCTATGCGTTGGCACCTGGCGATGCGCAGCATCCGATGAAGCTGCTGCAGCTTGCGGATGACGCGATGTATCAGGCCAAACGCCTGGGCAAGAACCGGGTGAAGCATTGCGGCATGGGCACACTGGGTAAGAGCAAGGCCTCTTCAGAGGCTGAGAGTATTTCGAGCGTGTCCGAGCAGCACGTCAAAAGGCACCTGATCTAGGCGCAAAGCGCAGCCATAGCCCGGGCTATGGCGAGCATTTG
>JAJKJU010000109.1 GCA_021153565.1 Rhizobacter sp. | reverse complement strand
CCGTTTTGGGGGCGCTGGGCGGGATGCGATGCAAGGCGCTACTAGCGCCGTGTGGCGAGCCACACAAGTGAGGAGCAACGCCGCAGCGCGCCCGCCCAGCATCCCCAAAACGGCAAGTTGTTTCGGGCCATGTCCTCAAGACATGGCCAAAATCGGGAATTGTTTTGGGCCATGTTCCACTCTCGCGCCCCGCCCGCACTTGCACGCGACGGCAAGCCTCGCGATGATGCAGGCGTGACGACGCCCGCAAAGTTCCCGCGGAGTACGCCATCGACTCCCAAGCATGCGATGAAATCGAACGCTTCCCCGACACCCTCTCGCGCACCGCGTGAGACTCGGGCCGACGCCTCGGTCGCTGCGAATACCTCGACATCGGCCCTGGGCACCGAGATGCCCAGCGAATTCCATCCGGATCTCGACCAGTACCCGGTTCCTGCGCTGGTCGATGCCTTCATCGACGATCAAATCCATGCACTCATGGCCGTGAAGGCAGCGCGCCATCGCATTGCCGCGGCGGTCGTTGCCGCCGTGTCGCGAATCGCTGGTGGCGGCCGCCTCGTCTACGTGGGGGCGGGCACATCGGGACGCCTGGGCATTCTGGACAGTGTGGAGCTGTACCCGACCTTCTCCTGGCCCAAGGACCGCGCGCTGGGGCTCCTGGCAGGCGGCCAGCAAGCAATGTTCCAATCGGTTGAAGGGGCAGAAGACAGCCTGGAGCAGGGCCGGCTCGACGTGGCCGCGGTGAACGTGGACGAGCGAGACGTGGTGATCCTGCTCGCCGCGTCCGGGGCCACGCCTTATGTGATGGGCGCTCTCGAAACAGCTCGGGCCGCGGGGGCGTTAACCATCGGCATTGCCAACAACCCGGCCGCGCCGGTGACGCTGGGTGCGGAGATCGCCATCACGATCAACACCGGCAGCGAAGTGATCTCGGGCAGTACGCGTCTCAAGGCTGGCACCTCGCAGAAGATTGTGCTCAACACCTTGTCGAGCGCGATCATGGTGCGGTTGAACAAGGTCTACGGCAACCTGATGGTGGACTTGCAGCCCAGCAACGCCAAGCTGATGCGCCGCGCAGTGAGCCTCACCATGCGTGCCACCGGGGCAAGCGAAGACGCGGCCCGCATTGCGCTGACCGCCTGCAATTTCCAGGTCAAGGTGGCGATCGTCGCGATCCTGGAGAAGATCGGCGTGGACGAAGCGCAAGCGCGGCTGGCGGCGACGCAGGGAAACGTGCGAGCGGCACTCCTGCATTCGCGCTGAGAGGCTGAGAGGCTGAGAGCTCTCAGCCTCTGACGTCGATGCGCTTGCCATGGCGCGCCGCGCGCCTCGCCCGATACGCGCTGGCGTCGAACTCGAGTGCGAGGTAGACCGCCAACGCGACAAGCAAGGGAGCGAGGTAGTAAATGGCGCGGTAGGCGAGCAAAGCCGCAAGCAGTTCATTGGCGGGCACCTGCGCACCCAGCATCGCGAGAAACACCGTCTCGGTGACGCCAAGGCCAGCGGGCACGTCAATGACGGCCAGGGCCAAGGCACTTGTCATGAGCGCGGCGAGCACAGACGCGGCGTCGACCCGGTGTTGCAACAGCATCGTCAGCACCCAGGCGAGCAAACCCCAGTTGAGCGTGGACACCAGGCATTGCAGCAGCGCGATGCCGAGCGACGGCAAGGTCAGTTCGCGATCGAAGACCCGCCACCTGCGGCCATGCGCCATCACGCAGGCCGCGAGGTAGCCCCCGACCGCGCCCAGCAGCAACACGCCGATGAGCTGCGATGCGTCCGATGCCATGCCCCATGAGAGTGGCAGTTTCATGGTCCGCATCGTGAATGCGGCGCCCGCGATGAGCACGAAGCCGATCCAGTTGGTCGCGATGTTGAAGAGCCAGGTGGCCGCGCTGGTGGCGGTATCGAGGCCGTGCGTCATGTAGAGCCGGAACCGAAAACCCGCACCGGCCGGGCCGAGGTTCAAGGCGCAGGCGTGGCTGACGAAGCCGATGATGAATACGCGCCTCACGCCGATGCGATGGCCGGTGACGCATCGTGCGAGCAGGTCGATGCTCGAATAAACGAGGTAGCTGGCGACAGTGAAGACCTCTGCCCACATCAGCATCTCGTGCGGCATGTCGCCCACAGCCTGCCGCATGCCGTTCCAGTCCACTCGGTGCAGGTGTCCTGTCCACAGCGTCACGCCGGCCAGCAGCAGACCAATCGTCAGAGTGCGACGAAGCCACGCAGAGAGTTGGCGCAAGCGCATGACACGAGAGGCGACGGGCCCGATCAGGGGCCGAGCCGGGAGAGTGGAAGATGCATCACTTGCGAGGCGTGGCGCGGCGTTCGAACTTCGTGCGCTGGCCGCGTGCGAGTTCGGCAGCCACGAAGTCGACGGCCTGCTCGGGCTCCATCGCGGCGGTTCGCTCGAAGGATCTCAGATTGCGTGCGATGTCCTCGGCTTCAGCCGCGTCGATGCGTGAATCCACTTCAACGATTCGCATGGCGCAACGAGCGATCCAGACATCATCGGGCAGCGTGTCCATGACTTTTTGCTCCAGGCATGTTTGCAAAGCCATTGCGCCTCAGAAGCCGGCAGAACGATGTAGGAAAACGTCCTGCCCCTGCATTGGAGGCGCTCCAATCCGATATTCCAATATTCAGGGCAGTCATTGCATTTTCCGACCGTACGCCGTTATCAACACCTTGTTCGCATGCAAGGTTCTTGCCTGATGTTTCAGGCTTGTCATGTCCTTGAGGCTGCTTGCAATTGCCGCCGTTTCGCGTTGACGCGCCGATGCGTCTCACGCGCATGCGGCACCCAGCCGAGGCGGTACCAGCGCGCGGCCATGATCAGGCCGCGCAGCCATTCGTCTGCCGCGTAGGCGAACCACACTCCGGCCAGTCCGAAGCCCCAGTGCAGGCCCAGCAGCCAGGCGCCGCCGGCCATGACGAAAATCATCGACAGCACGCCAGCCGCGACCGGAAAGCGCGCGTCGCCGGTGGCGCGCAAGGCGTTGATGACAATCATGTTGAAGGTGCGTCCCGGCTCGAGCAGCACGGTAATCCATAGGAGCGTCTGCGCGGTGGCGATCACATGCGGATTCGATGTGAACAGCGGCAGGGTCCAGCGCGCGGTGAGTGCAACAAGCAAGGCAAGCGAGGTCGACACGACCAAGCCCCAGCCGAGACTCTTGCGGACCAGCTGGTGCGCGTCGTGCAGCGCAGCCGCGCCCACCATGTGGCCCACCAAAATTTCACTCGCAAAGCCGATGGCCAAGCCCGACAGCAGGATGAAGTTGATGAACTGCATCGTGTAGGCATGCGTCGCAAGCTCGGCCGCGCCCATGTGTGCGACGAGCGCGATGGTGAACATCAGCGAGAGCCGGTAGGCGGCGTTCTCTGCCGCGCCGGGCAGTCCGATATGCAAAACGGGCGCGAGCCGTTTCCAGGGCATCGACCACCAGTCGCTGCGCGTGGGCGCAAGCTCGAGCCGCAGCCGCCACAAGTAGAGGTGAAAGGCGACGCCGAAGGAGCGGCTCAGCAGCATCGCAATCGCGAAGCCCTGCAGGCCCAGCGGCGGCAAGGGGCCTGCTCCGCCCATCAGCGGCCAGCACAGCAGCAGGTGAAGCCCATGCATGACGAGCATGTTCAGTAGCGTGTCGCGTGTGCGCAAATGGGCGCGCATCACAGCCGACATGGCCGCATTCAATGCGTCAAGCACGAGCGCCAAGGCGAGGATGCGAAGGTAGGGCAACGCGAGTGAAAGCACCTCGGCCGGCGCGTTCATTGCTTGCAGAAGCGGCTTTGCGCTCACGACGACGCCGATCGCCGTGATCACCCCCATCCAGGTGCTCGCACCCAACGCGGCGGGCAGTCTGGTCGGCGGCCGCACGGTTGCCCGCGCCGAGGTTCTGCGTGATGACCACGCTCACTCCCAGGCTCACGATGCGAAACAAGAGAAAGAAAGTGGCTTGGACATGGTTGGCGAGCGCGAATGCGCCAGAGGCGGCGTCCGAAGTTCGCGACGAGATCGCGAGGCCGACCAGCCCCACGAGGATGCCCAGCAGCAGTTCGGTGAAGATCGGCCAGACGATCGAGAAGAGGGCGGGGCGGGGGTACGCCGCGGAGACGGTACGAGACATCGAAGGGGCCGTTTGACGCGGCTGCCGGGGTCATCAGCAGAACATTGGCAGGAAGACAACTTTGTGCCTCGCAGTTTGGCGCATCTCGTCAGTCGCGGACGCCGGGCACGCAGCTTGCCGTGTGACTTACTGCCGAGACTATTGGCGCGCCTGCAGATGACGCAGAGCGCTGCAGCAGGCAACCCATCGCAACCTAGTTTTCACTCTGCTACAGGAGAATCAATATGACCAGACTGCCAAAGAGCTTGACCACCGCTGCGGCCGCTGCCGCGCTCGTGACCGCCATGGGTGCATCGTTCGCCCAAACGTCGGGTTCCACGGGTGCGACAGATCCGACGAACCGTGGTGCCACCACGCCGAGCAACTCAGCGACGATGCCGAGCAACTCGGCCACCATGCCGAGCACGACGTCTTCCACGGGCACCCCTGCCGTGACGGACACGACCCCCTCCGGCTCATCGACCAGCGGCACGTCGACATCGACCACGACCGGACAGGGCAACACCTCGGCCACCACGATGCCATCGGACACGACGCCGATGCCATCGAGCACCTCGACAAGCGGCACGACGGGCACCTCCTCCGGATCGACTGCGACGGGCACGTCGACCGACAACTCGGCCCCGGCCGCTGCCAGCACGACCGATTACTCCAGCAGCACGACGGCACCGAGGAGCCGCACCATGCGCGCTGCACGCAGCGACCGCGGGTGATCGGCTTCGTATCGGCGGCAAGGAAAAGCCGGGCCTTCGGGCCCGGCTTTTCTATTTGATATGAGTCA
The DNA here is from genome assembly GCA_021153565.1 of Rhizobacter sp. Taxonomy (GTDB): domain Bacteria; phylum Pseudomonadota; class Gammaproteobacteria; order Burkholderiales; family Burkholderiaceae_C; genus Albitalea. Next base: position 18,226 of record JAJKJU010000109.1, on the reverse strand, counting down.
GCCTCTCAGGCCCCATCGAGATAGAAAGCGCTCGCGACCCTGGGCACAGTTTGCGGCGCCTTGCCTTTGCCAGCATCCCGAAAGCCGAACAGCTCGCCCGGCGGTTGCGTTTCCGGCAAGACGTAGATGATGGTCGCGCCGTTATTCACCGTCGGAGCCAGCACCTTTTCGTAGAAGCGCACCGGCAGGTTGATGCAGCCGAAGGAGATGCGGTGCTCGCCAGGATCAGGCGACGACAGCCGCTGCAGGCGCCGCTCGGCGGGATTGTTCGTGATCACCCGGTGCATGGAAACGGCCGCGTCGTAGTCCACCCAGACGATGTCCACGCCATGCGCGTTGATGCCCGGCTCTGCGACGTAGCGCCCGGCGGGCGTGGTGCGCTCGTGTTCGGCGATGTTGGAGAGTTCGCGGTCGCCGACGCCGGGATAGGTTTCGTCGCCCTTGGCCAGCCCAAGCAGCGCGGGCGCTGCGCCACGCAGCTTGCCGTCGATGCCGAACACGTAGACCCGGGCTTTCGCTTTGTCGACGATGACAAAAGAGGAGCCTTCGTTGTCGCCCGAGTTCAGCACCCATTGCGCGACTTGGTAGGACTCCTTGGACGGCTTTTCTTTACCGAAGTCGGGTCGATTGACCGTCGGGGGCGATGCCGCGGTAGCGCTCCTCTCAATGCTGGACGCCTCAGCGCGCTTCGGGGGCTTGGCATGTGATACGCCGAGCGCCATTGCGGATGCGCCCACGACCAAGGATGTGAACAAGGAGCGGAGAAGGGTGGCGTGCTGCATGACGGGGCCTTCTAGTTTGGCAAAGGCCATCAGCAATCGGTGTTCCCGGCTGTGAGTGTCTGCTGCGAGATGTAGGTCAGGACTATTTGTCCCCATTGGGCGTTCGTACAGCGCTCTTTACAGGGGTTCCGGAATTACCTGGGCCACAAGCAACAGCATGTGTCGGGGCAGAAGGTGTTTGAAGGACGGCCGGCTTCACGCTGCGTTGCAAACGCAGGGTCTTCGCATCCGACGTGACGCCAACAGTCTCTCCTGCGCCGACGTGGTTCAAGGCAAGAACGGTGCAGTCGAAGCTGTCCGGGGCCACCGACGACGACGCCATGGTGTGGCGTTTTCCAATGTGCCGCACCGAGGGGCGCATTTCCAACTTGCAGGGCAGCTTCTGGGGTCTACCCCATCGCCACCTCCCACAGACCGTTCGAGAGGCAGTCGCCGTTCTATCGGCGGTCCGGATATCGCGATGTGGGTGAAGAGTCGTCAACCCGATGTGAATCCAACACTGCGCCCTCTTAGGAAATTGAAGCGGCCAGTGCGGCTATTGTCTTGGGTTTGACGTGGACATCGTCCAAGCTGATCGCGGCGACGACGAGTCTCTCGCGCTGGAACTCACTCGTTTGGATCACCTCTACTTTTCTCTACGCCTGCTGGAATTGATGTGAACGGAATGAATGTCCAAATTGGCCCCAGCACACACCATCGCGTGGGTCGGCATCTCGCCATGCGCAGGTTCCGCTGCAGCAGCCGGCTACCGCATTTCCGTCGCCGGACTAGACCGATGTTCCCCTACGAACGTGAGGCGCGGTTGCCCTCTACGTAAGGCGACGCGCAGCGGGAATGCCGGCCTGCTCCTGCAACCGGACTAGCACGCGCTGGAGCTCTGCACCGCCTTGCTGTGATCCGATATGCCGCATCAGCAGCTCCCGCGCGAGCCGGGCGCGACCGTCGTCAACCATGGCCATCCACTCCGAGGCGCCACCGTGTCCTTCGCGCAGCAGTGCCGCAGAGAACTGGCTGAGAAGCTTAGCTTGGCGTCCGCCAAGTGGTTCAAGCAGCGCTCTCTCCGGCGGCGGAAGCAGCCAGCGCCGATGTTGCTGGCTGACGTCGGCCTCGGTCATCCCGTCTTGGTGACACATCGCATCCCGCTCGTCGATGGGAATGCTGCTGAGCAGATCCAGCGCGTCACGAAGGTGTTTGCCGGCGAAGTCCTTGGCCCGATTTCCGATGAAGCCATCCACTTGGTTGCGTGCCGGCCCGCTGACATCGGTGTCGGTACTTCCGTAGCGCAGCAGAAACCTACCCAGGCGGTCGCGAGGATCGTCTTGCGACAGGCGGGCGGCGAAGCGGAACAAGGCTTGGCCGCTTCGTTCCATCGCGGAATGCGCCTGTCCGACGCGCTTGCTGAAGTCGGGGTACACATCCTCGATGAGCAACAAATCTTCCATGCGATTGCGATACCACTGGACAGCATTCCGGAAGCGGTTAAATTGGGGGAAGAAGTCGACTCCCTGCGCCAAACTCCGCAGAGCGTGGGACGTCGCCCAAAGGGCGATCAGGTTTCGGGCCATCGACGGTGCGTCGCTCGGCAAGTGGCCCAGGATCTTCTTCTGACAATCCATTGGAAGCCGTTCCAGAAGTGATTCTCCTTTCTGGAAGTTGGACGGCGATGCAGAACCGATGTTGCCCAAGGTGTCGGCTCCCGGCCGCAGCAAGTGCGCGTCTGAGGTCGCTTTGTGCACCGAGTGCAGCCTTGCGGCCGGCAGCGGGCTCGACGGGCCGACATGCGGCGCGACAGGGTTTGCGCTGGACAATGGGACGTGTGCGCCACGCGGTGGCAGCAGGCCGGCTTGGGGTGATGCGACATCAGCACGATCGTGCCCAGCCACGTATCCCGAGTCGGTGCGCCGACGAAGCGCTTCGGGTGCGGCGAATTGAGGCGACGACGGCCGCGAGGGTGATGAGCCTTCGCTCGGGGGCAAGGCCGCGTCGGCCGTTCGCTTGCCGGTCCTGTCAATGCCTCTCACGCGCCTGTCCTCGGTGAAGATGAATCAACAATCGTATGGTGCCGAGTGCACCCGGTGTATGCGCGCCGCGAAGCGCTCTACGACAAAACGAACCCCTTGGTCGGTTCGATGAAGATGTTGTCGCGCCAGCTTCCTCGCTCAGCCTCTCAGAAAGAGTGGCGCAGACCCATTTCAAAACCCTTGGAGTCTTTTTCCGTAGCGGGCATGGTGAAACCGCTGATGTTGCCTACCGTGTAGTTGGCCGTTCCCTTGTTCTCGATCTGCGCATAGGTGCCATAGACCGCGGTGCGCTTGCTGAGGTTGTACACATAGCCGATGGCGAATTGATGGGCGTCGCGGTCGCCGATGCCGGGGCCGCTGCCGTCCACCTTCGTGTACGCGGCGCGAATCAGGCCCAGGCCCACCGGGACGGTGGCGCCGACGAAATAGTGGCGGTCCTTGTCGGCCTGATATTTGACCTGCTGGGCGCTAACCATCACCTTGACCATGCCGAAGTCGTAGCTGCCGCTCACCACGCCCAGCTTCACGTCGTCAGTGGTCACCTTGGTCTGGCCGTAGGCCAGCGTCACATCGATCGGGCCGTTGCGGAAGCCCCCGCGGCCGCCGAAGTACTTTTTGCCCGCCACGCCTTCGGACGCGGCTGCGCTGAGTTGGCCGTAGAAGCCGCCCATGGCCGGGATGAAGTACGACACCATGTTGTCGTCCCGGATCTGGGTGTCCACACCCCCAGGCAGGCTGATGAGCCGGCCGGTGTCACCGATGCCGACGGTGCCGAACGGGTCGAAGTCGGCCATGGCCGTCCAGGTGGGCACAAGGTCGCGGCCCAGCCGCAGTTCGCCCAAGGTGGTGGAGCTCAGGCTGACGGTGGCGCGGCGGTGCCAGAAGCGCGTCGAATTGGCCGTGCCGGTGTCGGCACTGACGGCCGATTCCAACCAGAAGCCGGCACTCAGACCGCCACCCAGGTCTTCGATGCCGCGAAAGCCCAAGCGGCTGCTTTGCAGGCCATCGGTGGACATCTGATACTGCGTTGTGCCGGCGTTGTCGACATGGCGCAGACCCACGTCGATCACGCCAAACACCGTCAGGCTGGATTGCCCGGAGGCGGAACCGGCGGCGGTCAGAGTCAGGATGGCCAGCGTCAGGAGGGAAGGCTTGAGGTTCATTTTGGAATCCTTGTGTAGCGGCCCACGGTCGATTCGACAAACCGGGAGTCTGATCCAAATATCAACAATTCCGAGGAGCCTCCATTCGCTCAAAAGGGGTCTTCCAGGAGCGGTTGTTCGAGTCAACGGCATCCCAGCCGCGATTCCTCGAGCGAGTTCAAGCCGGCGATCACAGGGTCGAGACGTTCGACCACCACAGCGAACAGCGCGTCGATGTCGGCCGAGCCTGAGCCGTTGGCGCAGGCGAGTTCAAGCGCTTCAGCAGCCTCGCTGACGGCCGTCGCCCCCAGGGTGCCGGATTCCCCCTTCAGATCGTGCGCCAACCGCCTGGTCGTGACCATGTCGCGCGCTGCCCGGGCAGCGCCAAAGCGGGCCGCAAAGTTGGCTTCCCGGTCCCGGAACATGCCCAGCAAGCGCCGATAGAGCTGCTCGTTGCCCCTGACTCCGGCCAGCGCAGCCGCGCTGTCGATGCCCGGCAAACCGCCGCGCGCCGCGGCACCCTCCCTTCGAACCCAGCGCGCCAGCGTAGCGAACATTTCGCTCACGTTGATCGGCTTGGCAATGTGGTCGTTCATGCCGGCTGCAAGCACCCTTTCGCGGTCGCCGACCATCGCGTTGGCTGTCATCGCAATGATCGGTAGATCGCGCCACTGCGGGTGGCCGCGCAACTCGCGCGTGGCCGCATAGCCGTCCATGACTGGCATCTGGCAGTCCATCAGCACCGCATCGAAGTGTTCGCGCGTCAGCACGTCGATGGCTTCGCGGCCGTTGTTGGCGACCTGAACCACGATCTGCGCGCGGCCCAGGAGGTCACGCGCCAGCTCCTGGTTGAACGAGTTGTCCTCAACCAGCAGAACATGCGCGCCGGCCAGGATGGCGCGGTTGCTCTGCAGCACTTCTTCGCGCAGTTCGTTTCGCAGGGCATGCCGCCGTGGCTGGCCGATGGCCTGCAGACTCGCATCCAACAACGTCGACGGCGTGACCGGCTTGGTCAGGGTGGCCGCCACGGTGAGCTGTTCGGCCGCCAGCATGCGCGCCATGTCATCGCGCGAGAAGGCGGTGAGCATCAGCACTGTGGGCGGCGGGTGCGCCAGAGGCATGCGGGCCAGCTGCTTCGCACAGTCGACACCGTTCATGCCCGGCATCTTCCAGTCTAGCACGAGCAGGTCGAAGGGCTCACCACGCGAGTCCGCCGACACGATCGCCTGGATGGCTTCTTGGCCTCCGTTGGCCGCCGACGCGCGCAGCCCCAGGGAGTCGGCCATGTGCACCAGCACCTCGCGCGCGGCGTCGTTGTCGTCGACGACGAGCACTCGGGCGCCGTGCAGGTAGCCGTCGGGCGGGGCCGCGTCGTCAACAGTGCGTTCGAGGCAGATGCCGAAGTTCGCGCTGAAATGGAACCGGGTCCCGATCCCCGGTGTGCTGTCGACACCGAGTTCTCCGTCCATCATCCGCACAAGGTGGTGACTGATCGCCAGGCCCAGTCCGGTGCCGCCGAATCGGCGGCTCGTCGATGCGTCGGCCTGCGAGAACGGCTTGAAAAGCCGCCGTTGCTCTTCGGGTGTGATGCCGATGCCGGTGTCGCGCACGTCGAAGCGCAGGCGCACCGAGGTGATGTCGCGCGAAAGCACGGTCACACCGACGACGACCTCACCGCGCTCGGTGAATTTGATCGCGTTGTTTCCCAGGTTGATCAGCACCTGTCCCAGCCGAGTGGGGTCGCCCACCAGGGCGTTGGGCAGGCCCGGGGGCAGGTCGAACACCAGCTCCAGGCCCTTTTCTTCGGCCTTCATGCCCAGCAGGTTGGCCAGGCTGTCCGTGACATCGCCGAGGTCGAAGGGGATGTGTTCCAGGTCCAGATGACCGGCGTCAATCTTCGAGAAATCGAGGATGTCGTTGATGATGCCCAGCAGCGACTCGGCCGAACGGTGCACCTTCTCCACATAGTTGTACTGCTGCGGGTTCAGCCCGCTTTGCAGCGCCAGATGCGACAGACCAAGAATGGCATTCATCGGCGTGCGGATCTCGTGGCTCATGTTGGCCAGGAACTCACTCTTGGCCTGGCTCGACGCTTCGGCAACTCGCCGCGCCTCCCGTTCTGCTTCGGTCTGCCTGCGCTCGGTGATGTCGCGGGCGATGGTGGATGCGCCGATCACTCGCCCGCTGGTGTCCTTCATCGGGGAAATCGTCAGCGCCACATTGATTCGCTGACCATCCTTGCGCAGGCGGGTCGTTTCAAGATGCTCGATGCCTTCGCCTCGCTGCAGCCGCTTCATGATGGCGGCAAACTCGTCACGCAACTCGGCCGGGACGAGTACCGTGAGAGAGCGTCCCACCATCTCGGCCGCGGTATAGCCATAGATTCGCTCGGCGCCACGATTCCAGCTGACGACAGTTTCGCCGAGCGTCTTGCCGATGATCGCGTCGTCTGAGGATTCCACAATCGCTGCGAGATGCCTGATCTTCTCCTGGTCCCGCAGGCGCTCGGTCACGTCGATGAATGTGACGACGATTTCATCGATTTCGTCATCGTTGCCGAAGACCGGATTGGCGTTCGCCATCGCCCAGACATCGTCCAGGCCGCCGGGCCGGCGTACGCCGACCATGAAGTTCTTGAGCGGCTGCCGCGTGGCCACCACCCGGTTCACCGGGTATTCCTCCAACGGCATCACCGTGCCGTCTTCGCGGAAGAAGTGCCAGTCCGGATCGATGGCGGTCTTGCCGATCAATTGATCATTCGTCAACCCCAGCAGCAGCTGCGCTGCCGAATTGCAGGTGACGATGCGGGTGTCTGCGGCATGAACCACCACGGCCGTCTGAAGCTTCTGAATGAGGGACCGGTATTTCGCCTCGCTGGCGCGCACTGCATCGTCGGCCCGTTTTCGCTGGGTGATGTCCATGAGCGTGCCGGTGACTCGAACGAGCTTGCCGTCCGAGTAGGTGGGTTCGGCAGTCAAGCGCACCCACAGCGCTTTCCCAAGCAATGTCGTGAAGGGAAGCTCACGGTCGCACGCGGCGTCGCCGCGAAACGCTTCGAGGACGGTTGGCCTGTCTCCCGGCCTGTAGCACTTCAGGCTTTCCTGAATGGGGTCCGGACTGGAGCCAGCGGGGATCTCGTGGATCCGGTAGAGCTCTTCCGTCCAGAAGGACCTTTGCGATGCGACGTCGTATTCCCAACCCCCGACTTTGCTCAATCTCTGGGAAACGTTCAGGCGCGCTTCGCTTTCCTTCAGGGCCTGGGCGGCGAGAAGATGTTCATCGACCTGTTGACGCAGTCGCTGATTGGTGCGCTCGAGTTCGGCCGATCGTTGCCTGACTGTTTCCTCTAGCGTGTCGCGTGCGGCTTCCAGCTCGGCATTGCGGGATTTCAGCTCAGAAAGCGCATGCCTCAGCGCAAGGTGCGTGCTGACCCGCGCAAGCACCTCCTCGGCTCGAATCGGTTTGCTGATGTAGTCAACGCCGCCTGCCTGAAAGGCCTTCACCTTGTCGCGCTCGTCTTCCAGACTGCTAAGAAAGATGATCGGAATGGATCGGGTTGCTTCATCGTCCTTCAGGCGCCGACAGACCTCGAAGCCATCCATTCCCGGCATCCGGATATCGAGCAGGACCAATGTTGGCGGGTGCATCTTGGCGCTCAGAAGCGCCATTTCGCCATCGGTCGCCAAGCGCACACGGTAGCCCGAACTCCCCAGGACGCTTTGCAGGAGCTTGAGACTGGCCGGCGTGTCGTCGACCACGAGGATGTCGTCCGTATGGGCTGGGCCGTGGCTCATGAGAGTTCCTTTTCCTTCAGGCCATTCAGGATCTCGAGAAGCTGTCTGTATTGCAGATTCTCAGCCATTCGGCGCAGGCGTTCGCCCAGCTCATGGTTCAGCTCGCCGATCTGGGCGATCACCTCGAGGATGCGCGGGCTCTCCAGAAACTGAACGGCCCTCAACAGGTCGTCTGCAAAGTGCGGCGGCATCCCTCGAATGCCGTCGGCGACCGACGCCGACAAGGCCGTTTCGGTCTCCGGCGCACGTGAATCCGAATGCCGGAAGCGAATGCCAAGATGCGTGGCGAGTGCATCGAATATGTCGGAATCCCTGTAGGGCTTGCGCACGAAGTCATCGCATCCTGCGGCCAATATTTCGCGCCGCTCGTCCTCCAGGGCGTGCGCCGTCAAGGCGATGATTTTCGTGCGTGCACCGGCTTCGGTGGACTTGATGCGCCGGGTCGCTTCCATGCCGTCCATCACGGGCATGCGCACATCCATCCAGATGAGGTGAGGCTGCCATTTCTCGAAGAGTTCCACGGCCTCCTTGCCATTGACCGCCTCGCGCAATTCGAAGCCCAGCGGTTCAAGCAAATTGAGCAGCAGCAAGCGGTTGTCCGGCTGGTCTTCGACGATCAGGATGCGGTAACGCGGCTGCCCGTCCAGAAGCCCCGTGACACGACCTCGGCCCGGCGCGGCCGGCGCCGCCTCGGCGGGGAGCACCTCTACCGGAATCTCGAAATAGAACACTGAGCCGCGCCCTGGTTCGCTGACGACGCCGAGCTGCCCGCCCATGAGTTCGACATACTGTTTGCAAATGGCCAGACCCAAACCGGTTCCAGCTTCCTGCACGGGTTGCGCGCTCAATTGAACAAAGGGCTCAAAAATGCGGTCCGCATCTTCCGCGCGGATGCCAGGGCCGCTGTCCCTTACTTCGAATCGAACGTGCGGCATTTGCAGTGATTCCGATCGTGCCGAATCTGAGCGCCCGGCGTGGAGAATCACACCACCCGTGTGCGTGAACTTGATGGCGTTGCCCACCAGATTGATCAGCACCTGCCGCAGCTTGCCCCCGTCCACCTTGGCCCGATGGGGCAAATCTGGCGATTGCGACACCGTGAAGGCCAAACCCTTCTCTTGGGCCTTGACATACATCAGCGAGCGAAGTTCCTGGAGCACTTGATGAAGGTCTGTTGCGGATTCTTCCAGGAGCACGCGGCCGGATTCGATCTTCGAAATGTCCAGAATATTGTTGATGAGGTTCAACAGGTGTTCACCGCTGCGGGTGATGATATTAAGCCGCTCAATCTGTTGCTCAGTGGCTTCCGGTTCTGACTTCAACAGCTGTGCGAATCCGAGCACTGCATTGAGCGGGGTGCGCAGTTCGTGACTCATGTTGGCAAGAAAAATGCTTTTAGCCTGATTGGCCTGCTCCGCCTGCTCCTTGGTGGTAATCAGTTCGGCCGTGCGTTCATTCACTCTGATTTCCAGCGACTCCTGGTTCTTGTAGATCTCCGACCGAGCCTGCAGGAGGTTGCCGACCATTTTCATGAAGGCCCCCTCAAGTATCTTGAGTTCGTTATTGCCTTTGGTATTGACGTTGATCCTGACGCTTTCAAGATTATCCATGTGCACTTGCTGCGTCGCACGCGTCAGTTCCGCCAAAGGTCTGCTGAGCAAGCTTCTGGAAACCAGCAGGAAAAGTATCCAGAATCCAATGATGTTGGTGATCGCGCTGACAAGCAGCAACGTGGTGCTGAACTTGAGCTTGCTGACGATGACGTCATGGCTTGAATAGATGGTGACAACGCCAACCTGGAATGTCGTAGCTTCTCTTTCATAGCTGATCTGGAACGTCTTCCAAAATAGATGCGACGACGGAAAAGCATCTCCCGGGGCCTTCTCTGGTGGTTGAGAACGCGCCGGGCCAGACAGGTGCAAAACGTTCCCCCTCTCCCCCAAGTATTCTCCCTTGGAGTTGACGACCTCGACGCCAACGACGTCGGGGAGTTTGGCGATGCCATCCAATGTTGATTTCAGTTGCTTCTTATTCAATTCCCACAGAGCCTGGGCCAGCGGCGGAAAGAAGACTTGGCTGAGAATTTCGAGTTCGTCGAGAACCAGGTTTTTGGTGTGGATGTATTCGGCTGCGACCTGTGAGCCCGTCACGGCCCCGACCAAAATCAGGTAGAAAGAAAACACGACCCTCAAAAGCCTCGTCGCAATCGAGTCTTTGATGGGTACAAGATCTTTCAGCGTCATAGTGGTCTGAGATCATGTCCTTGTAATTACGGCGTGTACCACAAACGTTTATCGTTTAGTGGCGTTTCTGGGGATAGCGGATCGGCTTCTAATTTGAATAACCTTCGATTTTTCATATTCCCGAGTTCCAACGCTTCCTTCATGTAAATATTGTTATAAAACACCTTATCGAGGGAGCCATCTTCGATAGCCATTCTGAGGCCACGCTCAAGCCTGTCAGCCAGCTTGAGATTCTCCTTGCTGGTAAAGATATATCCGGGCGCTGGGTAGTAAACCAGCAGATCTTTTTCAGCAACAAGCCCGGGAATGTTCATGTCCCTCAGCTCGCGCCATGGTTCCCAAGCGGTTCTAGGGAAATAATCGAAGCGTCGTTCTTTCAGCATGTGGAAGAGCTCTCGATACCCTGCGGTTGCCACCACATTTAAACCGTTGGCGCGGAAGATTTTGTTTTCCGGCCAGATCTCGTTCAGGCCGGCCCACAACTTCCGCAAATCGTCCAGCGTGCGGACGGCGGAAAATTTCGGTTGATCGCTTTCATTGATAATGAATATGTGATAACCGTACAGTCCTTTTTCAAAAGGTATTCGGATGGGGTGAAGTTCTCGCTCGCGCTCGGGTGACGTGACTGTTAAAATTACATCGACATAGCCTTGCTTTACCATCTCGAAATCCCTGGCCTGTGGAAGCTCCTGTTGCGGCGCTTGAATCCTGAACGGGCCATCGGTCTTTTCAGTCTTTTCCAATATCAATTTCAGGACTTGGTATTTGTATTCCTTGGCATCGTCAGTGCTCGCGGCTGTTCCCCTGAACGCGCGGACTTTTACAATCAATGGTTCTTTGGAATCAGCCGCCGAAACAGGTAATGAAAGAAAGTATGTTGCAAAACATAAAATCGTTAGCGATGCGACTTTCAAGTATTGCCTCATGTTCACCTCTACGATTTGGAGCGACCGGTCAGGTTTCCTCTGGAAGGGGAGGGGCTTCAGCTTTCAATTGGCGCGGTCAAGTTCGCCATGGCCGCACGGCCTGGATGCGCGCGGCGAAGGGCGGCGCCAGGCCGATCAATCCAGCGCCTGCACAAGACTATGCACCTCTTGGTTGTCGAAAGGGGCACTTCTTGCCGAACGGGTACTTCAGTAGGCTGCTTCCTTGACGCCGGTCAGTACGGCTTGGCGTCGAGCATCGCCCCGCGCGTGCTGCTGGGGCGAGCTCACGAAAATTGCGTTGGGCCGGAAGCGAACGATGCTCGAAAACTCAAGGCTTCAGGTTCAGTACAACCTCGCCCGACACTGGATCTGTGACACCCAGGCCACTGCCGAGATCCTCAAGATCGGCGCGGAAGGTGTCAAGCAGCTCGATCATCTGAGGGCGCGCCGCAGCGATGCTGTCAAACGATTCCCACTCGCCGACCATGCAGTAGGCACGCTCGCCGGTCTTGACCAGCGAGCCACGCAGGAAGCCCTTGAAGGAGGCATTGGCCCGACGATGTGCCTCAATGAAGGCTTCTTCGCGACCGGGCTTCACCCGGAAGCGAACAATGTTGAACGCGTTCATGGCAAATCCTTTCACTAGCAGCTATGCACGCTGTCGCGGCGATCTCCGCAGAGTCAGCGCCAAACCTTGGCGACGCCGTGTTCACGGCCTCCGCCCGTGCGCACGAGCTTACCCGTCCGCCGCGCCAATTCCAATCAGATGACGAGCTGGAGCCGTAGGCATTCCTCATCGGTGCGGATCTAACACTGCCGCGGCTCATCATGTGATTCTCTGGAGCGCGAGCTGGGCCGAGCCCGGCGCGAGGGCATCTCCGTCACGCTCCTGCTGGCCGACATCGATCACTTCAAGCGGATTAACGACAGCTTCGGTCATCCGGCAGGGGATGCGCTATGGCTGCGCTTTGCGCCTAGATCAGGCGCCTTTTGACGTGCTGCTCGAACACGTTTGAAAAAGTCTCAGCCTCTTAGGCAGCCTCTTAGGCCACGACCTATCCCGACTGCACCATCCGTCGGTACGACCAGCCGCCAAGGCGGCGCTCGACGCGGGCGACCCGGGCCTCGGGATGCCAGCGGCCGCCCGGCTCCGGACGGCGCGGCGGGTCCTCTCCTGCTGGTTGACTCACGAGCACTGCCACCGTACCCTGCGCCGCCCGGCAACGGTGCCGGACGAAAACATCCCGAGGAGGATCCATTGAATCAATGTTCTTGTGCGCGTGTCGCGCTTGCCGCCACCCTCGCAATAGCCGGCTTCGCGACGCCCGCTGTCCAGGCAGCTCGACTTACCTTCGAAGAACTGCCTCACGCCGACGAACTCACCGGAGTCGGGCCCATCGTGCAGTCCAAGGGCTTTATCCTCACCTACAACCCTGCACCTGGTGAGGCCTACCCGGTTGGATTCATGAGCGTAGGCCCATCGTGGCGTTTCAATGGCCGGTCGACTGCACTGCTCTCGAACAGCTGCACTTCGATCGTGACACTTCGAGCGGATACGAATGTGCCCATCACGCTGCATTCAATTGACCTCGCACCGAACAACGGCGACGAGGGTGCGGCGGTCACGTTCCTTGGACTCAAGACCGACAACACCTACGTTCGAACCACCATCGTGCTTTCGCCGAAGGCCGTTTGGAAGACATACCGGCTACCGGACACTTTCTCCAACCTGCAAGAAGCCCGGTGGGTCCAGGGGGACTGCTTTATCAATCCGCCGCACATGTTCGACAACGTGCGCGTTCATCCGACAACGCAGCCACCCGCTGACGAGTAACTCTTCGCGCCAGCTCGCGGTGCCCTGAACCCCGTGAGTTGGCAACCAAAGCTCACTCCACGTGGTCGGTGCACGGGTCGGCCATCGCGTCGCGCACCGTCTGCTGCGGCCCAGCGGTATCGCTCAGCACATGGGCAATAGAACGTGCGACCTCCCAGTGACCGTCTCTGCCAGACTGGTTGCGGCCGGTCACCTTCGGATGGCGAATGGCCGCGGCATCAGAAACCTGACGTTGAGCGATTCGGAATCGACGAGGGCGCCGCCACTTCGCAGGCGGTGCCCAGTGCGTTCAGGTGGAGCCAGATCCCGAACCCGCACGACCCGGCGTCGTAGACCACATGCAACTTGTGGCCCCGGCTGATCAGCTTGGCCCAGGGTAAGGATTCGTGCGGGAATGAGTAACATCGGCCGCCAGTGAGTCTAGTCCCCGGGGGCTGCGGCGAATTCGATGACTCGGGTCTGGCAAAAGCGTGGCCTTGCGCGCCTTCGAAATCTTCGCTGCTGTTGCTGCGCCACCCCCGGTAGAAGCCATCCATTCCTGGCTCTGTTACTCATTCCCGCACGAATCCTTACCCTGGGCCCACATAAGCGGCACCTGTAGCACGCAGCGCTGCATTGGGTGCGAGGCGAAGCAGTGCGACTGAAAGCGCCAGCGGCAATGCGAACACGAATGCCACGACGACAGCTCGAGCGACACGAGCAGGCCGCTCAGCAGCCACTCGTGGTAGCGCCCGTGCAGCACGATCTGCAGATCGAATCCAGCATGGGGACGAAGACAGGGGCGCGAGCGCCCCCCGTCGCCCTCAATGGAGGTTCAGATCTGGTCGCTGGCGAACGTGAAGCTGCGCTTGTTGAACTGCAGCTTCGTCTCCGGGCCATACCACTTGGCGAAGAGCTTGTTGGCTTCGCCGGAAGCTTCCAGGTCGCGCAGAACGCCGTCCACCACGGACTTCATGTTCTTCTCGCCCTTCTTCAGCCCAAGCGCGATAGGCTCCACGCTGATGCTCGTCGGCAGGATCGCGTAGTCCTTCTTCGCCGCGCCGAGCTTTGCGTAGTCGTTGACGAGCGAAGTCTCGTCGTTCACGTAGCCCACGCCCTTGCCCTGCTGCAGCGCAAGGAAGGCCTGCTGCGTGGTGTCGAAGGTGACCACGTCCACGCTGGGCACGGCCTTGCGGGTGTTCGGCTCCTGCGTGCCGCCCTTGACGGTCAGCACCTTCTTGCCCGCGAGCTGAGGCACGTCGGCGATGCCGCTGGATGTCTTGACGAGTACCTTCTGCCCGGTGACGAAGGTCGTGAGCGAGAAGTCGATCTGCGCTTCGCGTTCCTTGTTGTGCGTGAGCGAGGCCGCGAGGATGTCGACGTGGCCCTGCTGCAACTCTGGGATGCGCGCGGCGGTGGTCAGTTGTTTGAACACCGGCTTCACGCCGATCTTGCGCGCGACGGCGTTGGCGATGTCTATCTCATAGCCGACCATCTCGCTCGTCTTCGGATCAACAAAGCTGTTGGGCTCGTCGGTGCCGAGCACGCCGATGACGATTTCGCCCTTCTTCTTGATGTCATCGAGTTGGTCGGCGTGGGCAGCAGAGAGAAGACCGGAAGCGAGGGTAGCCGCGAGCAGCCATTGCAGTCGAGAATGCATTGTGTGGAGTGTTGAAGTAAAAAGGGTTCGCAGACTAACACTGCAATGCGCGCGCGTGAAACGGATAAGCATGCCCGCTGAAAGGTTGTGTCGCAATAAGGCAGGTCGGGCCGAGCAAAGCTTGGCAGCGCCGCAGTCTTTTCCAATTCAGGTTCTAGAGAGCGACTAGCTCATGGCGTGAGCCACCTCCGGGCAAGCTGAAGATTGGCGCCAATCAGGAGCCGGTTTGCACCGCCAACAGCATCAATGCGTGATCGTGGCGACCCGACCAGCTCTGTTGATCCGGCGCCGCCAGCAGCGCGTCGACCTCCTATCGGTTGAGGAATGGCACCAAGGTAAGGTGCGCGTGAACCGCCTGGCGGAATGGCCAGCACGCGCTGGATCTGCGCCGAGTGCGTCGGCGGGGGCGGTGACGGGATCGGAAAGACATCCAGGCGTCTCGACACGCTTCATGCTCCCCGCGAGGCAGCCGCCTTGCTGAACACCGGGCACCGAGGTGTGCCTTCCGCTGTGGGGGTCCAACGGGCGCGCCCCATTCCGCCGGCGGCTTTGCGGTAACGAGATCAGGACGGCGGACGTCTCTTTGGGGTCGTCAACGCCATTTCGGCGCTCGCCCGGGGCCAACTACCGCTTTCGGGCTTCGGACTTCCCTGGCAAGACATCCGTCCCGCGCCGGTCGTTCAGATCTCAATGGCAGCTTTGTGGCGCGAGGTCGTCCGACCGCTTGTGGCCGCCAGTGTGAGTTCCCGGGCTTCGCTGCCAGCCACCCTTGGCGAGCCAGGTCCATGCATCGAAAGTCAGCTTCTTGGCGCGTCGCGTACTCACACTGCCGGCCAGTTGCGGTCATACCATCGCCCAGAAAATCGCCACTCCAACGACTGGTTTCAAAGTACAGCCGCCATAGGTCGACCGCAGCTCCAAGGTGCTCATTCTCCAAAGCAGTCGCACACGGTCTTGCGCCGCTGATTGGTATCCACCGCAGGGGGTACGTCCGCAGTTCGGTCAGGCGAACTGGTACTGCCGACCCTTTGCAGTCAGTCCATCTCGCAAACGGACCACCGGAAAGCAGCCTAATGTCAGAACTCCGGGGCAGCGATTATGCGACGTCCGTATCTCGGATCTTCGGACCCAGAAGCATCGAGGAACAAATGGCGTTCTCAAGGTTGCGTTTAGGTTTAGGCTTGGTACCGTCCTCCAGGCGACCGATTCAGCGACTGCGCCGCGGTAGCACGTAGGATGCATAGTCACCGTTTGTGTTTCAGATCTCGCCACTGCTGGACCGACCTCGTTCAGAGCCCTTGAGCGCGGTCGCCAAGCCTTGACGGAGGAACCGCAGGGTTCAAGCGCTATCCAACGTACGGACCATCTCAACGAAGGCGCCGGCAGCAGGAGCGACTTTCGCCCCGGGAGGGAAGACGGCATGAACGACGCCAGTGGGCAGCGACCATTCCGGCAGGAGGCGCACCAAGGAACCGCTGTGAAGCTCGTCCGCTACGTAAAGCAGGCTTCCCACGGATAGCCCAGCGCCGTTGACCAGGAGCGAACGCAGCGCGACCGCGGAATCGGTGCGGAGGTGAGCATTCATCCGAACGGTCACCGTCTTCACGCCTTTGGTGAAGGCCCACGTGAGCGGTGATGGCAACAGGGTGAGGGCGATCCAGCGGTGCTGGGCAAGATCCTCCGGCGTCTTCGGCCGGCTATAGCGCGCCAGGTAGGTGGGCGACGCAAGCACTCCCTGAGCAAAGTCCGCGAGCTTGGTCATCTTCGAGGTCGACTCGCGCATCCACCCGACGCGGATCGCCACGTCAATCCCCTCGGCGACCAGGTCCTGCACCTTGTCGCTGACGATCAGCTCTACGCGCACGTCCGGGTGGCGTTTGGCGAATGCAGCAACCACCGGGGACAGCACCTGTGCAGCATGCTCGACCGGGGCCGCGATGCGCAGTCGACCGCGCAGCTTGTCGCTGCGTGAGCCGGCCTTTTCCAGGGCTTCTTGCATCCCGCTCAGGAGTGGGGCGCACTCGTCGAACAGGCGCTGCCCTGCATCCGTCAGAGCGACGCGGCGTGTCGTCCGGTTGAACAAGGACGTCCCAAGCGCGGATTCCAGCCGCCGGATCTGAAGACTTACCTGTGGCCGCGCCATGCTTAGTCGTTCCGCAGCCGCGGTGAAGCTGCCGAACTGCGCGACGGCGACGAAGGTTCGCAGCAGATTGAGGTCGTCCGGGGCTGGGCTCATGATTGGTAATTCTCCAATACCAGAGATTTTCCACTTGTCTGCTTTTTCTGACGAGTGAATGTGCTGATCATTCATCTGCTGCTCGCGCAAGGTGTGCGGGCCCGGAACAGGAAGCAATCCATGAACATCGCACTCATCGGCGCCAGCGGCTTCATCGGCTCGGCCATTCGCATTGAAGCGCTGTCGCGCAACCACAAGGTCACGGCACTGGTCTCCAATCCCTCGAAGCTCCAACCCGAGGCGAACCTCGTCATCCAGCAAACCGACGTGCTCGACACCGAACTGCTGAGCCAGCAGCTGCGCGGGCATGCCGTGGTCATCTGTGCGTTCAGCGGCCACTCTGACGCCGATATCTACGGCTACTACCTGAAGGGCATCCGGGCGCTTGTGGACGCTGTGCGCGCTGCGGGCGTCCCACGCCTGCTGCTCGTGGGTGGCGCTGGGAGCCTTGAAATTCAGCCAGGGGTCCAGCTTCTGGACACGCCGGAATTCCCCGCGCAATGGAAAGCCACGGCTGAAGGCGCGCGGGCGGCCCTGCAAATCCTGCGCGATCTGCCAGACCTGGATTGGACGGTGCTCAGCCCACCGCCGCATATCCATCCGGGCACGCGCACCGGAAGCTACCGCAGCGGCCTGAATGCGGTGATCCAGCGAGATGGCGGCCCCGCTGACATATCCCTTGAAGACTACGCGATGGCGATGATGGACGAGGCAGAGAGCGCCAAGCACTGCCGGCGGCGCTTCACCGTTGCAAACTGAACGGGCCTGACGTGAGTAAGCAACCCTATGTCTTGTACGTCGCCGATGCCTACTGCGGCTGGTGCTTCGGTTTCGGGCCGCGCCTGAAGGAGTTCGAGGCGGCCAATGGCGATCGGGTCGACTTCCGCGTCATCAGTGGGGGCCTGTTCGTTGGCGAGCGGATGCAGCCGATCAGCCAGTATCCCCACATTCCGGAGGCGAATGCGCGGATCGCTCGGCTGACGGGCGCCAGCTTCGGCCCCGCCTACGAAGGCGTGTTGGAGCAGGGCACCTTCGTGATGGACTCGGCCGCTGCTGCGGCGGGTCTGGCTGCTCTTCGTTCCCAGAACGAAGGGCAGGGAATCGACTTGTTCGACCAAATTCAACAGGCGTTCTATGGCGAGGGACGCTCGCTCTCCGAACCTGAGACCTACGTGCGGATTGCGACTGCGAGTGGTTTGGATTCGGACCGCACGAAGCACATGCTGGCCTCCGGCGAAGCTGCGCAGCTTGCACAAGCTGATTTCGGGATGGCCCGCGCGCTGGGGGTGACGACCTATCCAACATTGCTGGTGATCACCGAGAGCCACGTCCACCGCATGCCGGCAACGGGTACCACGCTTGAAGACTTGAACCGCGAGTTGACCCGGGTTCTTTCCGCACTCGAAAGCGCTGCGTGATAAGGCTGGGCGGTTGACTCAGAGGCTGAGAGTTTTTCGACCGTGCCCGAGCAGCGCGTCAAAAGGCACCTGATCTAGGCGCAATGCGCAGCCATAGTGCAGAGAGTCTTTAGCCTGGCGGACGCGGCACCCGGGATCTGCGCTGACGGCACGGCGTGACCGCCGCGGCCGGTAGGCTAAAGATCCCGTTG
>JAJKJU010000108.1 GCA_021153565.1 Rhizobacter sp. | reverse complement strand
TCAAAAGGCGCCTGATCTAGGCGCAAAGCGCAGCCATAGCTTGGCTATGGCGAGCATTTGCAACGACGAGCAGGGGGCTTTTGGCGTGATGAGCGGGCATGCACGGACGACAAGTAACGTCAACATGGCAAGTGGCGAACGTCGACAGCATCAGTGCTTGCGACGCAGCCTGTCCATTCGCATTCGCGCCATGTGATTCACGAACGCCTGCTCGAAGAAGTTCGCGTCCTTCAGCAACTGATCGCCCTCGATCTGACACGCGTCCTGTAGCTTGACGAGATCGTCTGGCGGCAAATCGGCCTGTGCCTTCTCGGCGCTGCGCAGCAGCTCTTCGGCCTGCGGCGAGCGCACACCCTGTTTGTAGACCGTGCCGATAAAGGAAAACGATGCCTTCACGATCGGCATCAGCGGTGCCTCGGCCGTTGCATCGCCGCGCTTCACGCGTTGTGCCAGCGGTTCGCCGCGGGCCTTCAGCGCTGCCACGCACTCGGCGCAGTGCGCAATGGTGGGCACCGACGGTTCAGCCCAGGCGAGGCTGCAGAGCAGCCCTGTCGCAACGACGATGCCAGCGCCGTAGTGCCACTGCGGTAGAAGAAATGTTGTCGATCTTCGGCTCATCGCTCGCATTGCCCTGTCGGCGCTGGCTTGAGACCGGGATCGGTCACAGCTGCGAAGTCACAGCTGCGAAATGTACAGCTGCATCCGCTGGCGTGTTGCCGCATCTGGCAGGCGGCCCAAGCATGGCACCCATGTTCTCGTCCAGGTGCTCGGGGTGGTGGGTGGCTGCAGTCAAATTCGGCCGCCCATCGGACCGTCGCAGACATCTGGACGGCGTGCGATTGCGCACCGGGCCGCGGTCTGGATGCCGGTGCGGCTTCCAGGGTCGAACCATGACAACACGGTGACGCAGGGGTATGGTCGTGTCCGGGTTGAGCGACGAGGTTCGCGCTGGAAGCAGCCAGACGGCCAGTGGACCGGCGCGGTGGCCCATCGTCCGGAACGTCGATCCGCGCATACCGAGGAGACCAAGATGAACCATCGCATCCCGAGTTCAATGTTCGTGTTGGCGACGGCACTGTGCATGGCCCCAGCTGGCACGTTCGCAGCAGATGCAGCCCCGATCGGCGAGGCGACGATGATCACACCGGACCAGTTGAAGTGGGGTGACGCGCCGCCGTCGCTGCCGAAAGGCGCGAAGCTCGCCGTGCTGCACGGCGATCCTGGCAAGGACGGAACGTTCGTCATTCGGCTCAAATTGCCGGCGAACTACAAGATCGCGCCGCATACTCATCCCGGGGCTTACTCGGTGACGGTACTCTCGGGGACGCCTTCTGTCGGCATGGGTGAGAAGGTTGACGCCAAGGCAGCGCATGCGCTGAAGGCCGGTTCGTTCCACTACCTTCCCGCCAAGACCAGCCACTATTGGCTCGTGAAGGGACCGACGGAGATCGAGGTGCAGGGCGCGGGGCCGTTCGCCGTCACTTATGTCAACCCGGATGATGACCCGGAGAAGAAGGCCGCAAAGAAATAGGCTGCAGTTTCCAACGGTGATCGAGCGAATGGCCACCCTCGATCATCGCGGCCATTGATGTGAAGCAGCGCGAGCGTCGTTGTGATGGAGCGCCGCGCAAACGTCACGGTTCACGGCGCGGTTAGCGTTGTGTCAAGCATCTCCTTGTCCGCGGCGTCGTCTGCTTGCCGGACAACGGCTTTTCAAATAGCGTCCGAGGGGAGGCTCATCCTCAGGAGACATGACCCATGAACCGAGTCCCTACTCGTCGGCTACTGCTGGCGTCCATGCTGGCTTGCGCTTTCGCTGCTCCCACGCTCGCGCATGCGCAAGCCAAGGAAATCCGCATCGCTCACGTCTACAGCAAGACAGGTCCGCTCGAGGCCTACGGCAAGCAGACGCAGATCGGCCTGATGCTGGGGCTCGAGTACGCGACGCAAGGCACGATGATGGTTGGTGGCAAGAAGCTCGTCGTCGTTGAAAAGGACGACCAGGGCAAGCCCGACGTCGGAAAGAGCCTGCTCGCCACGGCTTATGGCGACGACAAGGCCGACATTGCTGTCGGCCCCTCGTCGTCGGGTGTGGCGCTCGCGCTACTGCCCGTGGCCGAGGAATACAAGAAGATTCTCCTCGTCGAACCCGCGGTGGCCGACGCCATCACCGGCGACAAGTGGAACAAGTACATCTTCCGCACCGGCCGCAACAGCTCGCAGGATGCCATCAGCAATGCGGTAGCCCTCGACAAGGAAGGCGTGTCCATTGCGACGCTGGCGCAGGACTACGCGTTCGGCCGCGATGGTGTGAAGGCCTTCAAGGACAACATCAAGAAGGCCAAGATCGTCCACGAGGAATATCTGCCGCAGAACACCATGGACTTCACCGCCGGTGCGCAGCGCATCTTCGATGCGCTCAAGGACAAGCCAGGCAGGAAGGTGATTTTCATCGTATGGTCTGGCGCCGCCAACCCGTTCAAGATTGCCGAGCTGCAGCCCGAGCGCTTCGGCATCCAGCTCGCGAGCGGCGGCAACATCCTGCCGCAGCTCGTGAACTACAAGGTCGCGCCGGGCATGGAAGGCGCCGCGTACTACTACTTCGGCATTCCCAAGAATCCGGTCAACGAGTGGCTGGTGGCGAACCACTATTCGAAGTTCAAGTCGCCGCCTGACTTCTTCACGGCGGGCGGGATGTCGGCCGGCATCGCCCTCGTGGAAGCGCTGAAGAAGACCAGCGGCGACACCAACACCGAGAAGCTCATCAAGACCATGGAAGGCATGAGCTTTGAATCGCCCAAGGGCAAGATGACCTTCCGCAAGGAGGACCACCAGGCCATGCAAAGCATGTACCACTTCAAGATCAAGGTGGACCCGGCGTTCGCGTGGGGTGTGCCGGAACTGGTGCGCGAGATAAAGCCGGAAGAGATGAACGTTCCAGTGAAGAACAAGCGCTGAAAGCGATCGATTGATCTCCCTATCCCCTCCGGGAAGAGGGTTGGGGTGAGAGGCAGCGCCCTAAACAAGGCACCCACATCAGTCCGGCCGCAAAAGAAGAGCCTCATCCATGAGGCCTCCACCCCATCCTCCCCAGAGAGGGAGGGCGAGATATAGCTTCCGCCTCGGGAGAAGGAGTGACTGGCATGACATTCTTTCGTTGGAAGGCATGGGCCGCCGCCGCATGGGCAGCCCTCGCCGTTGCGGCACAAGCATCTCCGCTGCCTGTGCTGGTGATCGACAAGTCGCAGACAAGCGTCTCCGGCCTGTCGTCAGGGGGCTTCATGGCGGTTCAATTGCACGTGGCGTATTCCGCGACGTTCAAGAAGGGCGCGGGCGTCGTGGCCGGCGGTCCCTTCTATTGCGCCGAAGGGTCCATCGTCAATGCGACGGGGCGCTGCATGAAGCACGGCAGCAGCATCCCAGTGCCCAGCCTCGTCAACACGACCCAGAACTGGGCCGCGAGCGGCGATATCGACCCCGTGGCGAACCTCAATGCCTCCAAGGTCTACATGTTCTCGGGCTCGCTCGACAGCGTAGTCACGCAGCCTGTGATGAACGATCTGCTCACGTACTACCAGAGCTTCGTGCCCACGGACAACATCGTCTACCGGAAGGACGTCGCGGCTGAGCACTCGATGGTCACCGACGACTACGGCAGCACCTGCTCGACCAAGGCGCCGCCCTACATCAATGACTGCAACTTCGACGTGGCTGGAGCCATCCTGTCGCACTTGTACGGCACGCTCAATGCGCGCAACAACGGAACGCTGTCGGGCAGCTTCACCGAGTACGACCAGACCACTTTCATCAGCGGCCACGGCATGGCGACCACCGGTTGGGTCTATGTGCCGCAAGCTTGCGTTGTCGGCGCGACTTGTCGCCTGCATGTAGTGCTTCACGGCTGCAAGCAGAACACCGCCGACGTCGGCCAGCAGTACGTTCGCGACACCGGCTACAACCGCTGGGGCGATACCAACAACATCGTCATGCTCTATCCGCAGACCAGCCAGGCGGCGACCAACAGTTGCTGGGACTGGTGGGGCTATGACAACGCCAACTATTCGAAGAAGAGCGGCCCGCAGATGGCTGCGGTGAAAGCCATGGTCGACCGCGTGTCCAGCGGCACGCCCGCCTCGACCCTGCCGGCGCCCAGCGGCGTGGGCACCTCGGGAGCAACAGACGCGAGCATGGTGATTGAATGGTCGGCGGTGACTGCGGCGAGCGGCTACAACGTGTACCGAGACGGGTCGAAGGCGAACGCGCCGCTCGTCACGTCGACGAGCTACACCGACACGGGCCTGTCGCCGGGCACGACCTACAGTTGGACAGTGAAGACGGTCGACGGCAACGGCGCGGAGAGTGTGGCATCGTCGCCTGCGATCGGCACCACCACCGGCAGCGCCGCGGTCTGCTTCACCGCGAGCAACTACGCACACACGACCGCCGGCCGAGCTCACCAGAGCGGCGGCTATGCCTACGCCAACGGCTCTACCCAGAACATGGGATTGTGGAATGTCTTCATCACGACGACGCTCAAGCAGACCGGCCCCAACTACTACGTGATCGGAAGCTGCCCCTGATCGGGTGGTGAACCCAGGATGCTCGAGACCAAGAACATCACCATTCGCTTTGGCGGCCACGTGGCGGTCGACCACGTGAGCTGCGCCTTTGCGCCCGGAACGCTGACAGCCATCGTCGGTCCCAACGGGGCAGGCAAGACGACGTATTTCAACCTCATCTCGGGGCAGTTGCGCGCGACGGAAGGCTCGGTGCATCTCGACGGCGTGGACATCACCAACGACAGTGCATCGTCGCGCACGCACCGTGGCCTGGGTCGTGCGTTTCAGTTGACGCAGTTGTTCCCGAATCTTTCGGTGGTGGAAAACGTGAGGCTGGCGGTGCAGGCGCGACGCAAGGAAGGGCTCAACCTCTGGTCGGTGTGGCTCGATCATCGCGACACGCTGGCCCGTGCCCACGAGCTGGTTGGCCGCGTGAAGCTCGGCGACCGCGCCGATGCCGCCGCCAGCAGCCTGCCGCACGGTGACCAACGCAAGCTCGAAGTGGCGATGCTGATGGCGCTGGAACCCAAGGTGTACATGTTCGACGAACCGACGGCCGGCATGAGCGTGGACGACGTGCCGGTGATCCTCGATCTGATCCGCGCCTTGAAGGCCCAGCGCGACAAGACCATCTTGCTGGTCGAGCACAAGATGGACGTGGTGCGCGAGCTGGCGGATCGCATCATCGTGCTGCACAACGGGCAGTTGGTGGCCGATGGCGATCCGACGGAAGTCATCGCATCGCCGGTGGTGCAGAACGCCTACCTTGGCATGACGACGGCGCAGGCCCATGACTGATGCCATCCTCAAACTCGATGGCGTGCACACGCACATCGGGGCTTATCACATCCTCCATGGCGTGGACTTCGAGGTGCCGTCTGGTGAAGTGACGATGCTCCTCGGCCGCAACGGCGCGGGCAAGACGACCACGCTTCGGACCATCATGGGCTTGTGGCCTGCATCGCGCGGCAACATCTTCTTCGATGGAAGACCCATCGGTGGCGAAAAGGGTCGACTCGCAACGCCTGAGATCTCGCAGCTCGGCATTGCCTACGTGCCCGAGAACATGGGCATCTTCAGCGACCTCAGCGTGCGCGAGAACCTGCTGCTCGCGGCGCGCAAGGCAAGCAGCATCGACGACATCGACACACAGCGGCTCGAGTGGCTGTTTGGCCTTTTCCCCGCGATCAAGAAGTTCTGGCTTTACCCGGCAGGCAAGCTGTCGGGCGGACAGAAGCAGATGCTTGCGATCTGCCGCGCGATGATCGAGCCGCGCCGCCTGCTGCTCATCGACGAGCCGAGCAAGGGCTTGGCGCCCGTGATCGTGCAGAACCTCATCTCGGCCCTGCGCAAACTGAAGTCCACGCAGACCACTGTGCTGCTCGTCGAACAAAACTTCAGCATGGCGAAGTCGCTCGGCGACCGAGTAGCCGTGATGGACGACGGCCGCATCGTGCACACCGGACACATGGCCGAACTGGCCGAAGACGAAAGCCTGCAGCATCGACTGCTCGGCTTGTCGCTGGGAGCCCATCAATGAACACCGTCGCTGCGCAGATGCCGGCCGCAACTGCCGCCATCCCCAAGGTGAGCTTCGACTGGGTGCCGATGGCGCTGGTCGTTGTGCTCGCAGTCGCTGCCATGCCGTTCATCGGCTCTCCTTCGACCTGGCTCACGCTCACGGTCGCGGGGTTGGCGATGGGCATGATCGTCTTCATCATCGCCTCCGGCCTGACACTGGTGTTCGGCCTGATGGACGTGCTGAACTTCGGCCACGGTGTCTTCATCGCCATGGGCGCCTTCGTCGCGATGAGCGTGCTCGGCACCATGCCCGACTGGACGGCCTCCACGAGTCTGTGGATGAACCTCGTCGCGGTGCTGCCGGCCATGCTGGCCGCGATGCTCGTGGCCGGCGTCGTCGGATGGGCCTTCGAACGTGTGCTGGTGCGGCCCGTCTACGGCCAGCATTTGAAGCAGATCCTCATCACCATGGGCGGCATGATCATTGGCGAAGAGATCATCAAGATGATCTGGGGGCCGGGCCAGCAGGCGCTGCCTCTGCCTGGTGCGCTCAAGGGCTCATTCATCTTCGGCGATGCGGCAGTGGAGAAGTTCCGCGTCCTTGCCGTGGTGATTGGCGCTGTGGTGTTGATCGCGATGCTCTTCACGCTGAACCGCACCAAGATCGGCCTGCTGATCCGCGCCGGCGTGCAGGACCGCGAGATGGTCGAGAGCCTGGGCTACCGCATCCGGCGACTTTTCATCGGCGTATTCGTTGCCGGCTCGGCGCTTGCGGGTCTGGGCGGAAGCCTGTGGGCGCTCTACGAGCAGGGCGTGGTGCCGCAGATGGGAGCGAAGGTGAACGTGCTCATCTTCATTGTGATCATCATCGGCGGACTGGGGTCGACGCTGGGCTGCTTCGTGGGTGCGTTGCTGGTGGGGCTGCTCGCCAACTACACCGGATTTCTCGCGCCCAAGGTGGCGATGTTTTCGAACATCGGGTTGATGGTCCTCGTGCTGCTGTGGCGGCCACAAGGGCTGTATCCGGTGGCCAAGCGTTGAGCGTGCTGAGTGCCGTGATTTGACATGCTGAACCGCCTCCTCTCCCACGACCTGCCGCGCAACCGCTGGTTGAGCCTCCTGCTCATCGTCATCGTGCTGGGTCTCGCATTCACGCCCTTCCTGTTCCCCGGCACCAAGGCGCTCAACGTCGCCGCGAAGATCCTTGTATTCATCGTGCTCGTCGCGAGCTTCGATTTGCTGCTGGGATACACCGGCATCGTGAGCTTTGCGCACACCATGTTCTTCGGCATTGGCGCCTACGGCGTCGCCATCGCGAGCACCCGCATGGGCCCAGGGTGGGGCGCGTTGCTCATCGGCGTTGCCGCGGCGCTCGTCGTGTCGTTGTTGCTGTCGCTGTTGATCGGCCTCTTCAGCCTGCGGGTGAAAGCGATCTTCTTCGCGATGATCACGCTCGCCGTCGCGTCCGCCTTCCTCACGCTGGCCTCGCAGATGTCGGACTTCACGGGCGGCGAAGACGGGCTCAACTTCAAAGTGCCTGAAGCCTTGCAGCCCGGCACGCAGTACCTCGAGAGCCCGGTGCTCGGCGCATCCATCGACGGCCGTTTCGTCACTTACTACCTGCTCTTCTTCGCGGCGCTGGTGCTCGTGCTCACCATGCTGCGCATTGTCAATTCGCCCTTCGGACGTGTGCTGCAGGCGATTCGTGAAAACGACTTCCGCGCCGAGTCCATCGGCTACCGCACGGTGGTCTTCCGCACGCTGAGCAATGTGCTGTCGGCGCTGTTCGCGACGCTCGCTGGTTCGCTGCTCGCGCTCTGGCTTCGCTACAACGGGCCCGACACGTCGCTCTCGTTCGAGATCATGCTCGACATCCTGCTCATCGTGGTCATCGGCGGCATGGGCACGATCTACGGCGCCGTCATCGGCGGCGTGCTATTCCTGCTTGCGCAAAGCTATCTGCAAGACCTGATGAAGCTCGGCGCGTCTGCGGTCGATGGCGTCCCGGTTCTCTCGCAGATCATCTCGCCAGAGCGCTGGCTCTTGTGGCTGGGCATCTTGTTCGTGCTCTCGGTCTATCACTTTCCAAGCGGCGTCGTCGGTCGAATGCGAACGATCCGCTCATCAGTCTCCCCGCCAAAGAAATGACGGTCACGCGCCGGAGGGCGGCCCAGAGGCTGAGAGTTTTTCGCTCAGCCTCTCAGAGGCTTGGCGCTCGCCTGAACATGTCAAAAATCAAGGAGAAGACAGCAATGAATCGAATTTTTCAACAGAGTTCGTGCCTGCTGGCGCGCTTGGGCATCGCCGCGTCGGCATTGCTGTCGGCCTGCGGCGGCAAGATCGCGACCGAGGCCATCAACGTCAAGCCGAGCTACGTCGGTACGGTGAAGGCCACTGCATACGACGGCACCACCGACGACCTGCTCACCGCCGGCCTCGGCAAGACCGGCCTGACGCTCGCGCTGCCGGCCTATGTGGATCCGGCGCATCCGAGTGCCGCCGAGCTTCGCCGCGCGGCAATCTACAACAACTACCGCGCCATGCTGGACATGACGGCCGCAGGTGGCTATGGCACGTTGTACGGCCCGAATGTCGATGCCGCCGGCACGGTGACCACGGACGAAGGCAAGATCGCAGGCACTGAATACATCGCCTTCAGCGACGACGGAACCGGCGCTCAGAACGTCACGCTGATGGTGCAGGTGCCCTCGACCTTCGACAAGGCCAACCCCTGCATCATCACCGCGACATCGTCGGGTTCTCGCGGCATTTATGGCGCGATCTCAACGGGCGAATGGGGGCTGAAGAAGGGCTGTGCAGTCGCCTACACCGACAAGGGCACCGGCGCCGCGCCGCATGATCTCGCAAATGACACCGTGCCGCTGATCGACGGCACGCGCAGCACCTCGGCCGCCGCTGGTGCCAACGCACAGTTCGGAGCACCACTCACGGGCGTGGAACTGGCGGCCTTCAACACGGCGTCGCCGAACCGCTTTGCCCTCAAGCATGCGCACTCGCAGCGCAACCCCGAGAAAGACTGGGGCAAGTTCACGCTTCAGGCGGTGGAGTTCGCGTTCTATGTGCTCAACGAGCAGGTGGGTGCCATCAGCTCCGACGGCATCAACAAGATTCAGTCCTTGACCTCGGCAAACACCATCGTCATCGCATCGAGCGTCTCGAACGGCGGTGGTGCGGCCATCGCAGCCGCCGAGCAAGACACGGCGGGTCTCATCGATGGCGTGGCGGTGTCGGAGCCGGCCGTCGAGATGCCTGCAAGCCCGGGCCTCACGGTCAAGCGCGGTGCGGCCACGCTTGCCGTTTTCGGCAGGTCGCTGATCGACTTCACGAGCTACGCCAACTTGTTCCAGTCCTGCGCATCGCTGTCGGCGACGCTCGCGGGCACACCCTTCCAGGCGAGCTATGCGACATCTCTCGGCCTCTTTGCAGGCAACCGCTGCGCGACGCTCAAGGCCATGGGACTGCTGACGGCGACCACCACCGCAACGCAAGCCGACGAGGCTTTGCAAAAGCTGCGCGACTATGGATGGGAGGCCGAGTCCGACGCGCTACACGCATCACTCTCAGCCTTCGAAGTCGCGCCGGCCGTGACGGTGACCTTCGCCAATGCGCTGGCCCGTTCGAGCGTAAAGGACAAGCTTTGCGGCATCAGCTTCGCGGCGACCACGGCGGGTGGGGCGGTGACGACCATCGTCGACACGCAACTTGCGCAGATGTTCGCCACCGGCAATGGCGTCCCGCCGCAGCCGGTGCCCAACATGCAGTTGATCAACGACAACAACCCGACTGGACCGTTGCGTGCGCTGCTGTCGGTGTCTGCGTCCAGCGGCACGGCTGACTTCGATGCCGACGGTGCGCTGTGCCTGCGCAACCTGCTCACGGGCACCGATGCGGCGTCGCTCGCGCTTCAGACCGGGCTCAACGAAACACGCCGCAATGGCAACCTGCACGGCAAGCCGGCCATCATCGTCCATGGCCGCGCCGATGCCCTGCTGCCGGTGAGCCACACCTCGCGTCCGTACTACGCGCTCAACAAGCTCACCGAAGGGGCGGCGAGCAAGCTGTCGTACATCGAGGTGGAAAACGCGCAGCACTTCGATGCTTTCATTGGGCTGCCGACGGTGTTGCCTGGCTATGACACGCGCTACATCCCCCTGCACGTGTACTTGAATCGCGCGCTCGATGCGGTGTACGCAAACCTGAAGAGCGGCACGGCGCTGCCTGCGAGCCAGGTGGTTCGAACGGTGCCGCGCGGTGGTACCGCAGGCGCTGCACCGGCAATAGCGGCAGCCAACGTTCCGGCCATCGAAGCAGCACCGACGACGGCCAACGCCATCGGCTACGCGGGCGGCACGGTGAGCATTCCCGATTGATTATCGAGACCGCTGGCCATGCCGAGCACGTCGCGCTATTTGTTATGCGCAGGTCGCGAGATCCACTTCACCGAGTGGGGCTTGCAGCATGAGGACGGGGTGATCGCCTGGCATGGCCTCGCGCTGATCCACACTCAAATCGGCACGTACGGAACCCCGCAAAAATGTCGCTTCGCCCCGGAATAAAAAGGCTGGGAGGCGGGCGGCGCCTGGGTCCTGTGCTTTGCATATCTGCGATGCGGACCGTTCAGCGTTGGAACTTTCCGTCGGCCCCGATGATGGACAAGTCCGCGTAGTCCAGGCCCGTGTGATCGTTGGGCCCGTAGCTCACTTCCAGTCCGCCGATGTCCACCTTCTTGAAGCTCTCCAGTGCATGCTGCAGCTTTGCGCGCGTCGGGTGGTCGCCGGCACGGCGCAGACCTTCGACCAGCACCTTCGCACCTGCATAGCCTTCGAGCATTGCAGGCGTTACATCGGAAATGCCCTTCTTGACGGCAAGGTCCCTCGCCTCTTTCACGAAGGACGAAGAGAGCGAGTGTTCATTTGGAAAGACCTGCGACACGATCGTGCCGTGCGCGAAATCGCCCATTTGCTTGATGAAGCCACCCGAGGCGTTGTTCGACACTGTCACGATCTGCGCGAGCGAACCGCCGGCGCGGATCAGCTTGGTCGCATCCGACACCGAACCCGAGGACCCGATGAGGAACACGGCCTGCGCATCCAAGTCCTTGGTCTTCTTTACGATGGTTTCGAAATTGGGCTTGGCCCGGTCGAACTTCTCGATGAAGAGCGGGTTGAGCTTGGCCTTCTCAAAGCCCTTTTGTGCACCCAATGCGCAGTCGGAGCCGAAGGAGTCGTCCACGTGCACGAGCGCTATGCGCGACATGCCGATGGTGGTGAGGAGAGTCACCGCTTTCTCGGCCTCGCGTTGGTAGGGGGCTCGTACGTTGAAGATCCACGGGTGCACCGGCGTGTGCAGGCTCATCGCGCCCGTCGACGGCGCGACCAGCGGGATCTGGTATTCGTCGAGCAGCGGGCGAATCGCCTCGGTGTGCGGCGTGCCCCGGCTCATGAAAAGTGCCAGCACGTTCTTCTCGACGATCAGCTTTTTCGCGTTCTCCGCGGCGAGCTTGGGGTCGAATTTGTCGTCCATCGACACGAGGTCGATGTGCTGACCGTGGATGCCGCCGTGGTCGTTGATGTGGTCGATGTACAGCTTGGCGCCATCCGTGTTTTCTTTCACGCCCGAGGACGCCGGGCCGGTGAAGCCGGAGGTCTGTCCGATGAGGATTTGAGCCAACACGCAAGGCGCTGCCGCCAGCGCGAGAAGGCCGAAGGCGAGCGCTCGAAAACGCCGATGGGCCGCGGGGCGTGCCGTGGAAGTCATTGCATGTCTCCAGTGCGGATTTTGTGTCGATGTTGATGACCTCCCTTCTTCGAGCTGCCCCGTCCTGTCGCATTGGCGACTGGTGGGGCAACGAATGGTGTCCTAGCTGGATCCGCACAGATCATGGAAAACCACACCAGAACGCCGAAAAGCGTGCATAAGCCGCCAGTCGGCACGTTTTCGTCATCGCAAGAGTTCCTGCCCCGATGGGTGTGGCCCTACCAGGGACGACCCGGGGTCGGGCCTCCTAGAATGTTCCGCTCCCCTCTCGGAGCCACCACCTCATGACCTCAGGTCTGATCCGAATCCGCGGTGCTCGCCAGCACAACCTCAAGAACCTGGACCTCGACATCCGCACCGGTGAGATCACCGTCGTGACGGGGCCGAGCGGCTCGGGCAAATCGAGCCTCGTGTTCGACACGCTGTACGCCGAAGGGCAGCGCCGTTACGTCGAAACCTTCAGCGCTTACGCACGGCAGTTCCTCGATCGCATGGACCGGCCGGCGGTGGACCGCGTGGACGGCGTGCCGCCGGCGATCGCCATCGACCAGACGAACCCGGTGCGCACCTCACGTTCGACCGTCGGGACGATGACGGAACTGAACGACCACCTCAAGCTACTGTGGGCGCGTGCGGCAGAACTGTTCGACAAGAAGACCGCCAAGCGCGTGCGACACGACTCGCCCGAGACGATCTATGCCGAGTTGATGGAGCGCACACGCGAGGATGATCCGAGGGTGGTGGTGACGTTTCCAGTGGAGTTGCCCGCGAGCGCGACCGAAGAAGAGATCGAGCAGTGGCTCGCGGCAAGTGGCTTCACGAAAGTGCAGGCGCAACGCGAGGTGGCATCGCCCACGGGGCCGCGCAAGGTGCTCGACGTGGTGGCGGATCGCATCCGTCTTCAAGGCGTGGAGAAGGTGCGGGCGGTCGAAGCGATCGAGACGGCATTGAAGCGCGGCAGCGGGCGAGTGAACGTGTACGTGCTGAACGACAGCGCCGAACCCGGCATCTGGCGTTTCTCCACCGGCCTGCATTGCCCCGACAGCGACATCCGCTACACCGACCCGCAGCCCGCGCTCTTCTCCTTCAACTCCGCGATGGGCGCGTGCGAAACCTGCCGCGGATTCGGCCGCGTCATCGGTGTGGACTACGGTCTCGTTATTCCAGACCACCGCAAGACGCTGCGCTCAGGCGCCATCAAACCCATGCAGACGCCAGCCTGGAAGGAATGCCAGGACGACCTGCTCAAGTACGGTGGGGAAGCCGGCATTCCTCGCGACACGGCCTGGGCGATGCTGACCCAAGGCCAGCGCGACTGGGTCATCAACGGCTCGCCGCACTGGAACGGCAACTGGAACAAGCAGTGGTATGGCGTCAAGCGCTTCTTCGAATACCTCGAATCGAAGGCCTACAAGATGCATATCCGCGTGCTCTTGTCGAAGTACCGCAGCTATACGCCCTGCGACGCGTGCGGCGGTGCGCGCCTCAAGACCGAGGCGCTGCTGTGGCGCCTGGGCACGAAGGACGATGCGGATCATGTGATGCGACCCGACAAGCGCTTCATGCCGGTGGGTGTGGACTGGACTCGCGAACAGCTTGAATCGCTGCCGGGGCTGGTCCTGCACGACATGATGCTCATGCCGATTGAAAAGATCCGCTCCTTCTTCGACCGGCTGTTTTCTGCGTCGCCCACTTGGGGAGGCGGGGATGAACTCGACGGCAGTCGCCCCCGCCTCCCTTCGACAAGCTCAGGACAATCGGAAGGAGTGAACACTGCGATGCAGCTCCTTCTCACGGAGATACGCACACGGCTGAAGTACCTCTGTGACGTCGGCCTCGGGTACCTCACGCTCGACCGCCAAAGTCGCACCCTGAGCGGCGGCGAGGTGCAGCGTATCAACCTCACGACGGCGCTGGGCACCTCGCTCGTCAACACCCTGTTCGTGCTCGATGAGCCGAGCATCGGCCTGCACCCGCGCGACATGAACCGCATCGTCGAGGCCATGCATCGGCTGCGCGATGCGGGCAATACGCTGGTGGTGGTCGAGCACGACCCTGCCGTGATGCTCGCAGCCGACCGCCTGATCGACATGGGCCCGGGCCCTGGCGAGCGCGGCGGCAGCATCGTCTTCGACGGCACACCCGAACAGATCAAGAGCGCCAATACGCTCACCGGCGCCTACCTCGGCGCGCGCAAGCACGTGGGCATGGGGGGCATCAAGCGCTTGGTCACCGAGTCGACGCCGCGACTCATCCTCGAGGGCGCGCGCGAGCACAACCTCAAGAATGTGACGGTGGAGTTTCCGCTGTTGCACCTTGTGTGCGTGACGGGGGTGTCCGGCTCGGGCAAGAGCACGCTGATGCAGGACGTGCTGTTCCCTGCGCTCGAACGCCACTTTGGAAAACCCACCGAAACGCCCGGCGAGCACGACCGGCTGCTGGGCGGTGATTGGCTGAGCGATGCGGTCTTCGTTGACCAGTCGCCCATCGGCAAGACGGCGCGGTCCAACCCTGCGAGTTATGTCGGCGCCTTCGATGAAATCCGCAAGCTTTTCGCAGAAGCGCCGCTTGCATCGCAGCGCGGCTACGGGCCGGGCATGTTCAGCTTCAACGCGGGCGACGGTCGCTGCCCGACCTGTGGCGGCTCGGGCTTCGAGCATGTGGAGATGCAGTTTCTGTCCGACGTGTACCTGCGCTGCCCCGATTGCGACGGTCGGCGCTATCGCGCGGAAATCCTCGACGTGAAGATCGATCGGCGAATGCCTGGCGAAGTGATCCGCGACCTGAGCGTGGCCGACGTGCTCGAACTCACGGTGAGTGAAGCCGTGAAGCTGTTCGCCAACGATCGCGAAGTGATTCGCGTGCTGCAGCCTATCGTCGACGTGGGCCTCGAATACGTGAAGCTCGGCCAGCCTGTGCCGACCTTGAGCGGCGGCGAGGCGCAGCGGTTGAAGCTTGCGGGCTTCCTTGCCGAAGCGGCGCAGAACAAGACAGCGAGCCGGCAGGCCCTGGCGAAGAAGGGCACGCTCTTCATGTTCGACGAGCCGACGACAGGCCTGCACTTCGATGACATCGCCAAGCTGATGCGCGCGTTTCGCAAGCTGCTCGATGCGGGGCATTCGATCGTCGTCATCGAGCACAACCTCGACGTGATCCGCGCGTCCGACTGGCTGATCGACCTCGGGCCCGAAGGCGGCGAGGCAGGCGGGCTGGTGGTGTGCGCAGGCACGCCTGAGGAGGTGAAACGGCATCCCACATCGCACACCGGCAAGGCGCTTGCTGACTACGACACGGCGCTCGGCTTCGGCGGCAGCGCGGTCGAAGAGGGCAGGCCGCTGCAGTCCATCGTGAAGACCCTGCGCGACGAGCGCCGTGCGAGCGAGGAGGTGATCCGCATCGTCAATGCACGCGAACATAACCTCAAGTCGCTGGACGTGAGCATCCCTCGCGGCAAGTTCAGCGTGATCACCGGCGTGTCGGGCTCGGGCAAGAGCACGCTCGCCTTCGACATCCTATTCAACGAAGGGCAGCGGCGCTATCTCGAGTCCTTGAATGCCTATGCACGCAGCATCGTGCAGCCGGCGGGGCGGCCTGAAGTGGATGCGGTGTACGGTATTCCGCCCACGGTCGCGATCGAACAGCGCCTGAGTCGCGGCGGCCGCAAAAGCACGGTCGCGACGACGACCGAGGTGTGGCATTTCCTGCGCTTGCTGTACGTCAAGCTGGGCCTGCAGCACTGCGTGAACGACGGCGCGCCCGTCAAGCCGCAAAGCGCCGAGAGCATCGCCGCGCAAATCATTCGCGACCACAAGGGCCAGCACGTGGGCCTGCTCGCACCGCTGGTCGTCAACCGCAAGGGCGTCTACACGGACCTTGCGAAATGGGCCAAAGCACGCGGCCACACGCATTTGCGTGTGGACGGCGACTTCACGAAGGTGGACCCGTGGCCGCGCATCGACCGCTTCAAAGAACACACGCTGGAGCTGCCCGTGGGCGACCTCATCGTGATGCCCGAGAACGAAGCTGAGCTGCGAGCGATGCTCACCAAATCCCTGGACCTCGGCAAGGGCGTCATGCACCTGCTG
Source organism: Rhizobacter sp. (assembly GCA_021153565.1). Classification (GTDB taxonomy): domain Bacteria; phylum Pseudomonadota; class Gammaproteobacteria; order Burkholderiales; family Burkholderiaceae_C; genus Albitalea. Next base: position 3,184 of record JAJKJU010000108.1, on the reverse strand, counting down.
AGCCCGCTCGAAGGCCTGCGCGGCGCCATGCTCGCGGGCACGCCCACGAGCAAGGTCGGCGAGGTCAAGGTGTTCTCGACCAAGCGCGCGTGCCCGGTGTGCGGCACAAGCTACCCAGAGCTCGACCCGCGCATGTTCAGCTACAACAGCAAGCATGGGTGGTGCAAAACCTGTGTCGGCACGGGGCTCGCGTTGACGCGCGAGCAACGAAAGGCCTACGACGATTCCGTCCGCGACGACGACAACAAGGGGCGCGAGCAGAGCTTCCCATCGGAAGAGATGGAAGTCGAAGGCGTGGTCGACGAGCCTTGCCCGGACTGCGGCGGCACGCGCTTGAACCCGGTGTCGCGCGGTGTCACTTTCGAGTCGCACTCGATCGCGTGGATCGCCCAGTGGTCGGTGACGGATGCGCGCAAGTGGGTGGAGGGCTTGATCCTCACAGGTCGTGACGCAGAGATTGCGCGAGACGTGATCACCGAGATTCACAGCCGTCTCGAATTCCTCGAAGAAGTCGGCCTCGGCTACCTCACGCTCGACCGCGCAGCGCCGACGCTCAGTGGCGGGGAAGCGCAGCGCATCCGCCTTGCGGCCCAGCTTGGCAGCAACCTCCAAGGCGTCTGCTACGTGCTCGACGAGCCAACCATCGGCCTGCATCCGCGCGACAACCAGATCCTGCTCGACGCGCTGCACAAGCTGGGCGACAAGGGCAACACGCTGGTGGTGGTGGAGCACGACGAAGACACGATCCGTCGAGCAGATCACATCATCGACATCGGGCCGGGCGCTGGCAAGCGCGGTGGGACGCTGGTCGCCGAAGGCACGGTGACGGAGTTGTCCTCGCATGCAACATCGGTCACCGGCAAGTTCCTGGCGCAGCCATTGATCCACCCGATCAATGCAAGACGCGACATGCTCTCTGCGCCGCTGGGGGAGGGCGGGGGCGACGGCCTCATAGCCAAGACCGCATCCAAAGCCAAAGGCAAAGGAAAGGCCAGCGCCACGTCCCAAGCGCCCAACCCGACGCGGGTGAGGGAAGCGCTCACCATCAACGCCGCCTCTCTGCACAACCTCCAGCACATCACCGTTGACGTGCCCCTGAAGCGCCTCATTGCCATCACCGGCGTCAGCGGCTCTGGCAAGTCCACGCTGGCGCGAGACGTGCTGCTATCGAACCTGCAGTTCATCAATGCGCGCGGTGCCAAGCCGCGATGGCAGGGCTGCGAGAGCATCGACGGCTGGCAGCAGGTCGATCGCGTGCTCGAAGTCGACCAGACGCCCATCGGCAAGACGCCTCGCTCCTGCCCTGCGACCTACATTGGTTTCTGGGACACCATTCGCAGGCTCTTCGCCGACACGCTCGAATCGCGCGCTCGCGGCTATGCACCAGCACGCTTCAGCTTCAACACCGGCGATGGCCGTTGCCCGGCCTGCGAAGGGCAGGGCGTGCGCACCATCGAGATGAGCTTCCTGCCCGACGTGAAGGTGCCTTGCGACGTGTGCCATGGCCAGCGCTTCAACGCTGAGACGCTGGCAGTGAGTTGGCGTGGCAAGAGCATCGGCGACGTGCTGCGCATGGAGGTCGACGAGGCAGTGGAGTTCTTCGCATCCATGCCCAACATCTCATACCCACTGCAGTTGCTGAAGGACGTGGGCTTGGGCTACCTCACTCTTGGTCAGCCCTCACCCACGCTGTCGGGCGGCGAGGCGCAACGCATCAAGCTTGTGACAGAACTGACCAAGGTGCGCGACGATGTGACCCGTCGCGGCAACAAGGCGCCGCACACCTTGTACGTGCTTGACGAGCCGACGGTGGGCTTGCACATGGCCGACGTGGAAAAGCTGATTCGCGTGTTGCATCGGCTGGTGAACGGCGGGCACAGCGTGGTCGTGATCGAGCACGATCTGGATGTGATTGCGGAAGCCGACTGGGTGATCGACCTCGGGCCTGAAGGCGGCGTGCGCGGAGGGGCGGTGGTGGTCGAGGCGACGCCTGAGGGCGTGGTGCGCTGCGCGGCGAGTCACACAGGAGCGGCGTTGAGGCCGGTGCTCGCGCGCACGGCAGAGGAAGTGGTGATGGGTGGACGACGAGATGTAGCGTGATGCGTTTCGGCTCTTACTGGTTGGTTGCATCGCGGGGGGTGTTCACCTTGTGAGCGCAAGTGACTTATGGTGCACCGCGCAATTCGACGCTTGTCCGCCATATGCGGGAAATCGCCTAAGCCAATGACAAGGAGGTGGCCTTATCGTGCACGTTCCAGCTGGTAGTCGAAGGGAATATGCGTGACCTACGTTGACGTGACACGTGCGATTCTGCAGGCCTTGGCGGACGTCAATCCGCGAGGCATTCATACCGATGCGCTGGCTTGCATCGTGCAATGCGAGCAACTGGCGCTCCGCAAGGAACTTCGATTGCTCGGTGCGACAGGAGCGGTTCGATGTGCCTCCGATACGGCAGAAGTGAGCATCACGGAACCCGCGATTGCGATGCTGCGACGACGTTCGTCCGCGATCAGGCACTAAGCCGAACCGGGACTAAGGAGCGGGGCATCTGCGGGAGCAATCGCCCTGAATCAGGACGATGACGACCAATTCGGCTTGATCCTTGCGAAGCGGCACTCGGGCGCATAGCAGAGAGCGTGAAGAAGGGCCATGTACTGCTTATCCCCCCGGACGGATCAATGTCGTCCGGCGCGGCGGTACTCGACGAAGCGCAGGCGCGTGCCTGATTGCGATGCCCTCAATTCGGTCTCAAGCCGGGCAGATGCCGGCGGGTGGTACAAAATGGGCCGGCATTTCGTTGCGACGTGTTGCGTTCTCTGAACGCTCTATCAAACGAATATGTGAACACCTATCCGACCATCAGGAGATCTACATGAGTGCTGACAAAGACCGCGGTATCCGCAGACAAAAGCAGAAGCGCGCCAAGGAGTTGAAGAGACAGGCCAAGCAGCAACAGAAGCAGTTTGGCCTTGGTCACAGCCAGGCGACAAAAACGGCGGAGCAAAAAGGCGCATAGACCACGTCTTCTGCCGCGCGCTCCTGGCGCCAGCCGAGATGGCGCGTTCGAACGAGTTGCGCCGTCTTCAGAGGCTGAGAGTTTTTCGAGCGTGACCGAGCAGCGCGTCAAAAGGCACCTGATCTAGGCGCAAAGCACAGCCATAGCCCGGGCTATGGCGAGCATTTG
>JAJKJU010000107.1 GCA_021153565.1 Rhizobacter sp. | reverse complement strand
TTGAAGCATCAAACACCCATTCAGGCGCTCAAGGCTTGGCGTGAAAAAAAGCCCGAGTTGTTCGTCAAAAAGGTCTATGAACACACGGGACTTGACAACTAGACTTCCTCCACTCAACCAAGTCAAGCTCATGAACCCACACTTCGAACCCGCTTCCGGGCTGCTTTCGCAATTGCCCCTGCTGCAGATCGGATTGGCCGGCGCAGTGGCTCATGTGCGCTTGAACCGCGCGGCCAAGCGCAACGCCATCAGCGACGAACTGATCGTGCAGTTGCAAACGGCATTCGTCAATCTCCCGACAGACATCCGGGCCGTGGTGTTGAGCGGAGATGGGGATCATTTCTGCGCAGGGCTGGACTTGTCGGAACTGGTCGAGCGCGACGTGGCCGAAGGGGTGTTGCATTCGCGCATGTGGCACGCGGCTTTCGAGGCGATCCAGTTCGGACGTGTGCCGGTCATCGCGGTGCTGCAAGGCGCCGTCGTGGGCGGCGGGCTCGAACTCGCGTCGGCCTGCCACATCCGCGTGGCCGAAGCCTCGGCCTACTTCGGCCTGCCCGAGGGCCAGCGCGGTTTGTTCGTGGGCGGTGGCGGCTCGGCCCGCATCCCCCGCCTGATGGGCGTGGCGCGCATGACCGACATGATGCTGACAGGGCGCCTCTACAGCGCTGAAGAAGGCGAGCGCGCCGGATTGGCGCAGTACCTCGTGGCCGACGGCGCAGGGCTTGCGAAAGCCATCGAACTCGCGAATCGCCTGGCCGGCAATGCACCGCTGTCAAACTTCGCAGTCATGCATGCACTGCCCCGCATTTCCGATCAGTCGCAATCTGAAGGGCTGTTCACCGAATCGCTGATGTCGGCAGTGGCGGAAAGCACAACCGACGCCAAGGACCGGATGCGCGCCTTTCTCGAAAAGCGCACAGGCAAAGTGACCCGCGGATGAGCGCAGCAAAGTACCGCGACATCCGCGTCGGCGGTTGTCTGTCGGCGACGCTTGAGGAACGTGCGCACGGTGTGCGCGTTCTGCGACCGACGCAGGCTTTGCAGGCGTATCCGCCGCGCCTGACTGACCGGCTCGAACACTGGGCGCACGAAGCACCCGACCGCATCTTCGTCGCGAAGCGCGAGAAAGGCGGCGATTGGCGGACCATCACCTACGCGCAGATGCTCGATCGCGCAAAGGCCGTCGGCCAGGCCTTGGTGCAACGCGATCTGGGCGTGGACCGGCCCATCGTGATTCTTTCCGACAACGACCTCGAACATCTCACGCTGACGCTTGCGGCGATGTGGGTCGGCGTCCCCTGCACACCGATTTCTTCCGCGTATTCACTGCTGTCGCAAGACCACGCCAAGCTGCGCCACATCGTCGCAACAGTGTCGCCCGGACTCATCTTCGCGTCGGGTGCGGCATATGAACGCGCCATTGATGCGGTCGCCGGCAAGGATGTCGGCATAGTGCTGACTGAAGGCTCACTGCAGGGACATGAAGTCACGCTCTTCGACGAACTGCTTCATACCCGCTGCGGCCCCGGAGCCGCCGCGGCCCACGCCAAGGTCGGCCCAGACACCATCGTCAAGTTCCTCTTCACGTCCGGTTCCACCAAGCAGCCCAAGGGTGTGGTCAACACGCACCGCATGCTTTGCTCGAACCTGCAGATGATCAGGCAGACCTTCGCCTTCCTGGAGGACGAGCCTCCGGTACTCGTCGACTGGCTGCCATGGAACCACACCTTCGGCGGCAACCACAACGTCGGCATCACGCTCTACAACGGCGGCACGCTCTACATTGACGAAGGCAGGCCGACGGCTGCCGGCATCGGCGAGACCTTGCGCAACCTGCGCGAGATCTCGCCGACCATCTACTTCAACGTTCCCAGGGGCTTCGAGGAAATCGCCTCGGCGATGGACCATGACACCGCAGTGCGCGAATCCCTTTTCAAGCGCGTCAAGGCCTTCATGTTCTCGGGCGCCGGCCTGTCGCAGGCGGTGTGGGACAAGCTCGATGCGCACGGCGAGCGCACCGTCGGCGAACGCGTGCGAATGATGACCGGCCTGGGCATGACCTAGACCGCGCCGTCGTGCACCTTCGCCGTCGGCATTGATGTTCGCTCGGGTCACATCGGCCTTCCATGCCCCGGTGTCGAGGTGAAGCTTGTGCCACTGGGTGGCAAGACTGAGATTCGCTTCAGGGGCCCGAACGTGATGCCGCACTACTGGCGCGCGCCGGAACAGACGGCGCAGGCCTTCGACGAGGAAGGCTTCTACCGCACAGGCGATGCGGCGAAGTTCGTTGACGAAGGCCAACCGCTGCGCGGATTGGTCTTCGACGGTCGCATTGCGGAGGACTTCAAGCTGTCGACCGGCACCTTCGTGAGCGTCGGCCCGCTGCGAGCAAAGATCATTCTCGAAGGCTCACCATGTGTTCAGGACGCCGTGGTGACAGGTTTGAATCGTGACGATGTCGGCATGCTCGTCCTTCCGCGCCTGGACGAATGCCGCAAGCTGGCTGGTTTGTCGAACGACGTAAGTGCCCCCGACGTGCTGGCGCACCCCGAGGTTCGCGCGTTCTTCCAGTCCCTGGTCGACAGACTCTGGGCCGCGGGAACGGGCAGCGCAAACCGCGTGGCGCGCGCGCTGCTGCTCGACGATCCGCTCTCCGTCGACAAGGGCGAGATCACCGACAAAGGTTCGATCAATCAGAGCGCGGTGTTGATGCACCGCGCTGCACTGGTCGATGCCTTGTATGAAGGTGCGCTGGGGGTGATCCTGCCGCATCGCCATTGAACGCAGGGATTGCCGCGTTTCATCCTCGACGAACCTGGAGACACAAGATCATGTTCAATCGAAGACAGTTCCTTGCAACAAGCGGCGCGGCCGTGACAGTCGGTGGGTGGCCGAGCCTCGTGTGGTCCCAGTCCATCGAGATGGCGCGCGTGTTCGTCGGCTTCCCGGCTGGGGGCACCACCGATGCGGTGTCGCGCCGCCTCGCCGACAAGTTTCGCGGCGGCTATGCGAAGAACTCATTGGTCGAGAACAAGGCCGGCGCCGGCGGCAGGCTCGCGGCAGATGCGGTGAAGGGTTCGCCCAACGACGGCTCGGTGATGCTGCTCACGCCAGCGTCCATCATCACGCTATACCCGCACATCTTCACCAGGCTCACCTACAAGATCGAGGACTTCACGCCGGTGTCCACCGCGTGCATCGCGGTATTCGGTTTCGCGGTGGGACCGGGAGTGCCAGAAACCGTGAGGAGCCTGAAGGACTACCTCGCGTGGGCCAAGGCCAACCCGTCCAGGGCGGTCTTCGGCTCGCCCGGTGCGGGCACGCCGCCTCACTTTCTCGGGGCCCTGCTTGCGAAGGGCAGCGGCGTGGAGTTGCGGCACGTTCCCTACCGCGGATCGGCGCCGGGCATCCAGGACCTGCTGGGCGGCCAAGTGGGCGCATTCTCGGGCCCCATCGGCGATTTCCTGCCGCACATCAAGTCGGGCAAGGTTCGCATGCTCGCCACTTCCGCACCGAAGCGCACCCCGATTGCGCCCCACGTGCCGACCTATTCGGAGCAAGGCTTCAAGAACATCGAGTTCGTCGAATGGTATGGCGTGTTCCTGCCGGGCAAGGCGAGCGCGGATGTCGTTCAGCGTGCAGCGCAGGCGGTGAAGGCAGCGACCACGTCACCTGACGTCGTGGAAGGCTTGGCGACGCTGGGCCTCGAAGCCTCGGCCAACACACCAGAAGAACTTGCACGTGCGGTGGCCATGGAAACCGCTGCGTGGGCGCCGGTCGTCAAGACCGTGGGGTTCACGCCGGAGAGCTGATCGCTGCTTTTCGCAGGCGTGACGGAACGAAGCGCGATTGGGCCTGCAGGCATGCTCGCCAGGCCCCGTGGTCAGATCTTCGCGTTAAGTTACATCGCTTCGGGTAATGCACTGTCGGACTTGTCATCCCATGCCATCCTTTGCACATGAACATCAAGTAGCAAGATGACATGTCATCCACAATTATTGGCAATTCGAACGTTGGTATCGTCAGGACGGGCGAAGGGGCGCCCATCGATCCGGCCAAGGGCACCAGGCCTCCCAATGCTGCGGGGCAGCCGCCGAGAACGGTAAACCTGACTCCCCGTGGTGACCAACCCAACGCACCGATGAGGCCGAGGTCGCCACTGCCATTCCGCGCGAATCTGAAGCACGTCCCGGCCACCCGGCCGCACGGCCAAGTGCGGGCACAGCCCACGGTACACCCGACACCCGCCAGACCCACGTGGCCTGCGCATCCCGCGCCGACCAAGCTTGCAGGGGCCGTGTACGGCATACCATGTCATCTCACGTGGACGGTATACCCGACACCCGCCGGACCCATGTGGCTTGCGCATCCCGCGCCGACCAGGCTTGCAGGGGCCGTGTACGGCATACCATGTCATCTCACGTGGACGGTACACCCGACACCCGCCGGACCCACGTGGCATGCGCATCTCGCGCCGACCATGCTTGCAGGGGCCGTGTACGGCATGCCATGGTGTCCCACGTGGACGGTACACCCGACACTCGCCAGACCCATGTGGCATGCGCATTCCGCGCCGGTCATGCCTGCAGGGGCCGTGTTCACACCATGGCATCCCACGGGGGCGGCACACCCGACACCCGCCAGACCCACGTGGCCTGCGTATCCCGCGCCCTGGATCAGGCCGACCATGCCGACCCTGCCTGCGCACATCGATCGCCTTTACAAGCAGCTGAAACTGAAGGTCACGCGCGATACCTTGCCCGCCTTCACCAATGCCCAGGTACTGGAGATAGCCAAGCTGGGATCGGGCGCCTTCAACACCGCCTTTGCCGTCAAGCTCAGGAAGCCGGACGGCAGTACATTCGACGGCGTCTTCAAGCCGCTTCTCAAGAAAGATCATGGCACGGTCGCCGCGGCGACCGGCATCCCGAAGGATGATCCGCAGATCGCAATGCGCAACATCGCGACTGTCTCCTACGCGAAGAAGCTCGGCCTTGACGTGATCGCGGACACGCGGCTGGCAGTGATTGACACCGGGGACGGCACTGGCCCCAAACTCGGCCTGATCATGGAGCGGGCCCGCGGCAAGCCGGCCGCCAAGACCGACGCAAGCGTACTGGCCCGTCCGGACGTTTGCGCGGAGGTGACCAAGCTCCAGTTGCTCGACCACCTGACGGGGCAAGGCGATCGCCATAAAAACAACTACTTCATCAACATCGAGCCGAACGGTCGCGCCAAAGTCATGGGCATCGACAACGACCAGTGCTTCGGCAAAAAGCTGCTCGACCCGGCCGGCATCCAGAAACTCCCCAACGATCTCGATCGTCACGTGTTCCGCGGCACGGGGCTGCCCCCGGTGGTCGATACCGAGATGGCGCGCGCGATCGATGCGCTCACGCCCGCAGACATCCGTTCGATGCTTGGAGACAAGTTGAGCGAAGACGAGATCCACGCGGCAATCGCTCGCCATCAAGGCGTCAAGAATCACATCGCCAAGCTGCGAGACCGCGGCCGGATCATTGCGCCTGAGCAATGGAGCCTTCCAGAAGTGCAGCGGCTCTTGAATGCGAAGAACAGCTACCTGGGACGCGAGCGCGACCGGGCGGTTGCCCCCGTGCCTGCTCCCCTACGCCGAGGCCAGCGCGCTGAAGACTGGCGAGATTTCCTCGACCTGATGGGCTGATCTGGCACGGCGATTCGAGTGCGACCGCCTACCGTTTCCACCCGTACCGGCGCAGTCGGTGGCATCGTTGCAGCAACACGGGCCGGGGTGGTTCGCGACGCGGCCTCTGACATTGGCGCCGTACGACTTCGATCACTTCCTGGCTGAGGTTGAGGCGCAGCCCGGACTGCCGGACTACGAGGTCGTCGGCTTCGATGGACACGGCAAGGCAGAAGGTCGAGGTCCATCAAGCCACGGCCGCAACACGCAGCCGTGGCCACGGTCAATCAAGACCTGTTGATGAGTTTGCTGGGTCGCAGCATCGCCGGCAAGCAACTGCAACGGAAGGAAAGAACACCTCGTGATGTTGGCCCCAAGCCCGATGCCCGCCGTACGTGAGCACCTCGCGCGTGGCAGAGATCATGGTCGGCATCGACTCGAGACCGTTGCGTTCCCCTACGATCCAACACTCATCTCGACTTCACCGCCATGAACATCCACCTCACCCTCACCCCCGTCATTTCCATCGTCGCTGGCCTCCTGGTCCTCTTTGTCCCAAAGCTGCTTCGCTTCATCGTCGCGCTGTACTTGATCATCGTCGGCTTGATTGGCCTCTTCGGCACCAGCTTCTTGCACCTGCGATAGAAAACCAGGGGGGGGCAACGGCATGGTCGCTTTCGATCATTGCGATTGCGGCGGAGTTTGAACAGGGCGTGTCGTTCTGCAATTTGACGGCAGAGAACCGACAAGACTGATCGACACGCGCCAAGTGTGATCAGGCGCGCGCCGATGCCTCGATAGCGCGTCGTCCTACACCGCTGCAACGTGAGCAGGTTCAAGCTGTATTGAATTGCGGCCTTGTGCTGCACATCGACAGAGGCATCACATGAAGCCCCATCGCCTGCTCCTCGAGGTCGCTCTGATGCTTGCCGGCTTGCCACTTGCAGCGACGGCTCAGTCCAGTGCATCGTCGCCGGCATCTGCAGCGTCGGCATCTCCGGCGGTCAAGCCCGGACCCCGGCAGGCGACACCCGCTGAATTGCGTGAGCAGGCATCTCCACCCGGAGAACTGCGCCCCGCAAATCCTGTCACGCCGCAAATCTCCATTCCGCTGCGACGCACGGAACCCATCCCATTGAAGCCACCGCCGCGCGTGGTACGACGCAGCAACGCTGCGTCGTCGACCAGCGGTGTTGATGACTCGGCAACTCGCTGCGAAGCCGAAGCAAGCGACCAGGCACGCCGAGCATGTCGCGACAAGCGAGCGCGCGAAGCCGGCGGTCGCACCAAGTGATCGGGCATGGACGCATCCACCACGCGCTGCCTCAGAATTCGACAGTTGCTGCTCGGCACCGCGCTCTGCTGCCCGCCGATGAGCCCCGCGATGGCGCAGAACGTTTCAGTCACCGGCGCCCCGGTGCTGCCCCCGCTCGAAAGTGCCGCGGCAACATCGATTTCCGACAAGACCAAACCAGACGCACCCGAATCTCGAAAGAGCTACACCATCCCCGCGCTCGAGATCCTCGGTTTCGACTTTCTCGTCAACCGCGCCAACAACCTTTTCGGCAGCAGCTCCGACTACAAGGTCACGCTATCGTCGATCCGGCGCAATCTGACGCACGCCTGGGTCGTGGACAACGATCCTTTCAAGATCAACCAGTTCATGCATCCCTACCAGGGAACGTTCTACCACGGCTTCGCACGTTCCACCGGGCACGACTATTGGACATCGATGGGCTACACCTTTGCCGGCAGCCTGCTGTGGGAGATCGCCGGCGAAACCACGCCGCCTTCGCGCAATGACCAGATCGCCAGCGGCATCGCCGGCAGCTTCCTTGGCGAGCCGTTGTACCGCATGTCCAACCTGATGCTCGAGCGTGGGCGCATGTCCCGTGGATGGCGCGATGTGGCTGCCGCTGCCATTCATCCGTCGGTGGGTTTCAACCGGCTCGTGTTCGGCGAGGAGTTCGGTGGCGTTTTCCAGAGCAACGATCCGGCCTACTACAGCCGCCTGCAACTTGGCGTCAGCGGACTTGCGAAGAATGACCCGGGTGCATCGACCACGTCCAAGCGAGGCGAACTGCTCATCGATTTCTCGATGGAATACGGTCTGCCCGGCAAGCCCGGCTATACCTATCGCCGGCCTTACGACTACTTCAGCTTCGAGGTCACTGGCTCGAGCGGCATCGGGTTCGAGAACCTCATGACCCGCGGGTTGTTGATCGGCCAGGACTACGAGTACGGCAACGACTATCGCGGTGTGTGGGGCCTCTATGGAAGCTACGACTATCTGGCACCGCAGGTGTACCGGGTGTCGAGCACCGCGGTGTCCGTTGGTACCACGGGGCAGTTGTGGCTCTCGCGCGAGAACGCGTTGCAGGGTACGGCGATGGCGGGTATAGGCTACGCCGGCGCGAGTACCTTGAAAGGCCTTGGAGAACGCGACTACCACTATGGCGTGGCGCCGCAGGCCATTCTGGCTTTGCGCTGGATCTACGGTGACCGTGCGTCGCTGGACGTCACCGCTCGCGAGTACTACGTGAGCCGCGTCGCAGGCGACCGGGCAGGCTACGACAACATCGTGCGCACCGATGCATCGCTCACCTGGCGCGTCCACGGCCAGCATGGCGTAGCGCTCAAATACCTCTTCAACCGACGCGATGCGTCATACCCCGACCTCGGCCGTCGCACGCAAACGCGCGGCACCCTGGGTCTGTACTACGTGCTGCTGGGGCAAGAGCGTTTCGGGGCAGTTGACTGGCGGCCGTGAGTCGGCCCAAGCGCCCGACGATGCGGAGCATCTTGCGTGCTCCGACCGGAATGCTACGACTGTGCTCGTCGCTGGTCATCAAGTCGCTGAAGCAGGGGTCTTCTTCAGCGGCGATATCGGCCTCACGAACGAATACGCGACCATCCGCGACCGGCTCGGACCTTTCGATCTGGCGGTGTTGAAGTCGGGGTTTTCCATGCCGCTTCACGCTACAGCGTGGCGGCAAATCACGGAGGCGACCGGCGCTTGAATAGCGTGTCGAACAGCTCAGCCGGGATGGTGTCGGGTTCCTCTTTCACGTCCAGCCCGTCACTGAGCTCGAAGGAGGACAGCAGCCAGCCTCGTTCATGCAAATTGGGGGGATCGACCGGCCTGCGAGGCAGCGCGTCCGGATCGACGTACTCACCGAAAGGAGCATTTGCGGTCACGCGCCAGACCCTCCTCTGGCGCGGTCTCGTCATGTTCATCCTGGCCATGTCCATCCCCAATTGCCGGCGGACTCCGGCATTCCACTTGACGGAGTTTCGACCTTCCAATGCTGCGGTGCAAGATGAATCGAACCCCCCTAAGTCGCAAATGGAAATACGACGAACTCGAGGTTGATTCACTCCTGATCGGACGATGGTCGCCTTGGAGCCGGCAGAAACCACGACATCGAGCGCATCAACAAGTTGGTCTGCGCGAGAACCTGCTTCTGCACTTGATCCACCGTCTGTTGGTAGACGTCGCGTTTGAGCTCGCCCTCGAAAGACTCCGTGGACAGCTTGCCATCAGCCAAGCGCGCCTGCTTTGATGTCACACGCGTCTTTCCGCCTTGCGACGAGACTTCAGTGAACGAGTACTGGAAGCTGAAGAATGGGCCGGCGATTGGCCTCGTGGTGACGATCTCGACGGGACCAGGCTCCGCATTCTTGGCGACCGCGCGGCGCGTCGATGCGATCGGGTATTTGCTCATGCAACATCTCCGAGAACCGATTCGAATCGATTCCAGGTGGGTGGCCGACGCGAATTCTCGAAAAATCCCATGCTGCCCACGCTGCTACGCTTTGCTGCCACAGACTCCTGGACGCCACCATGCTCGACAACGTCATCGACGGCCGCGCCGTCTTCCTTGGACACGGGCTGCTGGTGCAACGCGTGTTGCCCTTCGCCAAGCGGCGCATGGTCGGGCCCTTCATCTTTCTCGACCACGCGGGGCCGATGAAAATGGCGCCCGAGGACGCGCGCAAGGCCGACGTGCGGCCGCATCCTCACATCGGCTTGTCAACGGTGAGTTACCTGCTCGCAGGCGCCGTCACGCACCGCGACAGCCTGGGCGTTGAGCAGGTGATCCGCCCCGGCGACGTCAACTGGATGACGGCCGGCCGCGGCATCTCGCACTCTGAACGCTTCGAAGATCCGAATGCGTTTGCGGGGACGGGCCTGGAGTTGCTGCAATCGTGGGTCGCATTGCCCGAGACCGATGAAGAGACCGACCCGGCCTTCGACAATTACCCGATGCACGTGCTGCCTGAAGCGAATGAGGGCGGTGTCTGGATGCGCGCTATAGCGGGCGAGGCCTTTGGCTTGCGTAGCCCCGTGCGCACGCATTCGCCGCTCTTCTATCTGCACACCGTGCTCCAGGCCGGCGCCCGCATCGGCCTGCCCGGCCGTCACACCGAGCGCGCCGCCTACATCGTCAACGGCAGCGTCGAATTCGGCGGCGACATCTACCGCCCCGGACAGATGCTGGTGTTCACGCCCGGGAGTGATCCGACCTTGCTGGCCCTCGAGACATCGACCGTGATGCTGCTTGGCGGCGAACCTCTGGGTGAGCGCCACATCTTCTGGAATTTCGTGTCCTCGCGCAAAGAGCGCATCGAACAGGCCAAGGCCGATTGGAAGGCCGGCCGCATTGCCTTGCCGCCGCATGACAACGCGGAGTTCATTCCGCTGCCGTAGCCTGCATGCAATCAGGAGCCCACAAAGATGCGTGCGCCTTCGCCTTGAAGCCACCGCGGTAAGCTCGTGCGATTCTTTTCAGGATGCCCTATGCGATTTTTTCTTTTGATGCTCGTCAGCTTTGTCTCGTTTGCAGCCCGTGCCGAGTCAATAGGCTCGGTCGATACCGTGTTCAAGCTGATCGGCCCGGACCACAAGATCATCGTCGATGCCTACGATGATCCGAAGGTGGGTGGTGTGACTTGCTACGTGTCACGCGCCAAGACTGGCGGCATCTCAGGTGCGCTTGGCATTGCCGAAGACAAGGCTGAAGCGTCCATCGCGTGCAGACAGGTCGGGCTCATCTCGATCCCGAAGGCCTTGCCGCTGCAAGAGGAAGTGTTCAACGAGCGCCTGAGTCTCGTCTTCAAGAAGCTGCGCATCGTCCGCATGGTCGACAAGCAGCGCAACACGTTGGTGTATCTGACCTACTCCGACCGCCTGATCGAAGGTTCACCGAAGAACTCGGTGACGGCGGTGCCGGTGGATCGCGCGAACGTGATTCCGGTGCGCTAGTGTCGTGTTTTCACGGATGCTTGGATCGTCGAAATTGCCCAAGCGCATCCGCACGGCAAAGCCGTTCAGATCGAATACCACTTCCAGGCGCAGTTGCCGCAAAGGTTGAGTAGTCGAAGTTGTCGGCCCCTAACCCAAGCCAATGCCACGCCAGCACGGCTCATGCAGCGGAGTTGTCCGACTCGTCACATTCGACCACGTGAGCGGCGTGGTCCGAAACGCGGGAGAGGCGGTCGGTGGACACCAATTGCCGACCATCGATTTCAACGACGTACCGCGCCCCTGGAACGCTCAATGAGGGCGATGTCAGCACGTGGTCCATGCGTGTGCCCGAGACGTAGCTCCACGAACCGTCAGGCCTAGGCGGCCCCCAGCCGGCCTCGCGTAGAGCGGCGAGGTATCGGCCACCCGGGTACCGACGCACATTCGAATCGGCATTCAGGTCGCCAATCGCAAGCAAGCGCCATGCGTCACGTCCCCCTGACGTGATCGTTGAAGGAAGGAAACTTTCTCGTTCAGCCGTGCGCCGAACGGTGCACAGCTATGGTCGACCCGTTATGGAGGAAGGCACCTCTACTGCTTCCCTGGAAGTCAGAACTGTCGTGCGCTCTTTGCGGCGACGTGCCAGAAACCCGACCCCGCCTAGACCTACAAGCATCATCGCCCACGTCTCGGGCTCCGGGGCCGGCGTGACGATCGGGTAAAGACCGGAAACCTGAAGTGAGACGTACTGGGAATCCGTGTTCGCGTTCGTGCTCGCGTGCAGCTTCAGGTCGTAGATGTGCGATGACTCCAGCTGAGTCTCGAGTGACAGGAAGGCGGAATTGACGCCGGTCCAAGTAAAGGGGAACGACCCCGGGGGAGGTGGATAGTTCGGGACGCTGAGACTCTCCCACGAGTAAGAAAACAAGTATTGGTTGTCTGTGCGATCAAACAAGCTCACAAAGCCATCTGAATAGAAAGACCCACCTCCTATGACCTCCAACTGCAGGCCCGCCGAGGTGTCCTGCAGCGTACTGAAGCTGAGGTTCGTTTCGGCGTCTGCCCTCGCGAAATTGCTAACCTCGTTCAGCGCAAATTCGGGGTACGCGCTCGTCTCGGTCGCAACCGAGAACATGTCGGCCGCGGCCTTCGCGAAGGTCTTCGCGTTCGCAACCAGTGAGCTATCTAATGGTGTGGCGGAGGTTCTCGTTTGGGTCGCTGCCGTACTGAACGTGGTAGTGGAACCAGGAGACTCGTACACCACCCCGTTGATCTTGGTAGAGAGGTCCGTCGAGTACCGGTCGTCGAGGATGGTGATTTCGGTGTACTGTGCTGCCACATTGCCGCTGGCTGCAAACAAAGTCGCCGCCATAAGCAACAACGCCGACCTGTGCCTAATCGTCATGTCGTTCCCCTCGCAATGTTTCATGAGGCTAAACGCATTCAGGCCACGATGGCGCGAGAGTTGTGCGAAGTCCCCGGGAATGGGGGGGCTGTGGCGGCTCGGCGCGTATTCATGAGCCCTCAAAGAACCTGTAGGGCTGGGAGTGATTCGCGCCTCTGCCTCGGTGGTGTCTTCTCCTCCATGCCAATCGACTCCGTTCGTGCCTCGGCCGGTCCATGCGGTCACACTGCCATCGGTCGAGATGTCCTCTCGACATGTTGGCTAGCGCACCCACGAATTCGCCTTCGGTGTCGCGAAGTCGAGCGTCGAGTGCCGCTCCACGAAGTCGGCCAGGTGGCCCACCAAGTGCAAGCCCCATGACATATGGCACGCGGTCGTCATCCGACGACCGCGCTGACCTCGCCATCAACCCTTGCGTACTTGCGCATCCGTCTTCTCGCGGTGGATGCGCTTGCTCTGGCGGTTCTCGGCGTGCTGGATGCGTGTTTGCTCTTTCGCGCCGATGTGTCCATCGCTGCCTGCCACAGCTTCCCGGTGATCGACCTTCGCTTGCCCGCGTTCGAGCTTGGCGACTTCATGGTTGGTGAGCGAACCGTTCTTGACGCCTTGTTCGATGCGCGTCTGCTGATTGATATTGCGTTGCACGTCTGCCTGAGCGCGTTGGGACGTTGCCGACAGCGGATTGCCGTTGATGCCGTTGTGCTCGGCGGTGTTGATGTCGCGGCTGGCCTTGTCTTGCGCGGCCTTCAGCTTGGCGCGTTCAGCGTCGCTCAGCTTGCCGTCTTTAAGGGCCTTGGCTTGCAGGCGATCGACCTTGCTTTCGTCGCGTTCGAGCACAGAGGCTTCGCGGGTGGTGATGCTGCCGGTCTGCAAGCCTTGTTCGATGCGCTTTTCTTGATTCACGTCGCGTTGCACGGTGGATGCGGCGGTCTGCGCAAAGGCGCCAAAGCTGGCGCTGAGAAGCAGGGCGGTGATGATCGAATTGCGGTTCATTTGAATGCTCCTGATGCGGATTGATGAATATTCATTGGGCCCGCATTCAGAAACGCCGTCACATGGACAGCGTTGACTCGATTGCCTTGATGGCTTGGTGAAGCTTTGTTGCTGCGAGAGCGACGTTCAGACGTCCACCCTGACTGCGATCTGACCCTTCTTGCGCGTCACTTCCACGCCGACGTTGTTGTCGTAGCGTTGCAGCAGAAGGTCGACGCTGCCGGCGCCCACGCGCAGGTCGCGCAACTGCACCCACTGGATGTACTCGGGCAGTCGTGGCGCGTGGAACGAAATGGCTGCGCCAGGCGCATCGATCTCGAGACCAAGGCACGACTGCAGCATGGCGAACACCGCCGCAGCGGCCCATGCTTGCGGCGAACAGGCCACGGGATACAGCGTCGGGCCCTCGCCCTCGCGACGCGGAAATCCGCAGAAGAGTTCGGGCAGCCGATGCTGGTTGAAATGCAGGCTCGCATCGAACAGGCCTGAGAGTATGCGCATCGAGGCTTCGGTGTGTCCGTAGTGCGCAAGCCCGGCGGCGATGAGGGCGTTGTCGTGAGGCCAGATCGATCCATTGTGATAGGACATCGGGTTGTAGCGAGCCTGCCCCGTTGCCACCGTGCGAATGCCCCAGCCGGTGAAGAACTTGGCGCCAATGAACGTCTCAGCCATGCGTGCCGCGTGTTCGCGCGATGCGATGCCCGTCCACAGCGCATGGCCCGCGTTGGACGTTGCCACCCTGCAGGGCTTCTTGTGTCCGTCCAGCGCAACCGCATAACAGCCGATCTCTTCACACCAGAATTGCGCCTGGAATTTCTGCTTCAGCGTACTCGCCTCTTCGAGCAGCTTCGATGCGAATGCGGCCTCATTGAGCGCGGCGGCCAAATGCGCGGCCATCTGCTTGGCTTCGTACACATAGGCCTGCACCTCGCACAGTGCGATGGGCGCATCGGCCATCCGGCCGTCGGCATGAAAGATCGAATCGTGTGAATCCTTCCAGCCCTGTTGCACCAGACCTTGCTTGCTGCGTCGCGCGTATTCGACGAAGCCGTCGCCATCGCAGTCGCCGTAGTGATCGATCCAATTCAGCGCTGCGAGCACGTTGGGCCAGATGGCGCGAATGAAATCGAGATCACCTGTGCGGCGGTAGTAAGCCCCTGCCAGCGCGACGAAGAGCGGAGTTGCATCGACTGTGCCGTAGTAGCGGCCGAAGGGCACTTCGCCGGTATGCGCCATTTCGCACTTGCGTGCCTCGTGAAGAATCTTGCCCGGCTCGGCGTCGCGCTCAGGCTCTTCCATCGTCGCCTGCGTGGCCGCAAGACAGGCAAGTACGCCGCGCGCAAGCGATGGGTCGACCCAGAGGTATTCGCGGGCGGTGATGAGCCCGTCGCGCCCGAAGGTGGTCGAGTACCACGGCACGCCAGCGTAAGGGTAGGGGCCTGTGGCCAGGTCGCTGGTCAGCATCGCGAGGTCGGACGACGAGCGATCGAGCCACAGGTCCATCAGCGGGTTCGAGGTCTCGATGCGGCACTGCGTGCTTTGCATCTTCTCGCGTGCTTCGCTGTTGCAGTGATAGGCGGTGTCGTAGTCAAGCGGGGCGGACCGCGTCTGACCTTCAATCTCACAGCAGACGGTGCAGTAGAGATGCACGTCCTGATGCGGCTGCAAGTCGATCGCGTAGCGAGCCTCGCTACCCGTCCACATTGTCGGGTCCGGGCTCAGCCGGATGCGGCTTGCGCGATGGCGGTTGTCGAGTCCGCGATATCCGAACACCAGTTCGTCTCGATGCGTCTCCGGCGCCATGCGTTCGCCGCGCTTGTCTCGAACGGCACCGCGCACTTCGAAGAGATCGACAAAGTCCGCTTCGAAGCGCATCGAGACTTCGAGGCGAATGGGTTCGAGCCCATGGTGGCTCAAGCGGATATGTTCGTAGCAGGCGCCGTCCCACAACAGCTTGGCGCGAAAGATGTGCACCTCGCCCTTGGGCACGGCCACGCGGCCGTCGACCATCAAGTCGGGGTTCATCAGTTCGACGATGAGGAGGTTGTTGCCTTCCTTGACCGTGGCGCCGAGAAACATCGGGCGCACGCCATTGATGCCCAGCGACAGGTGCGACAGGAAGCGCGTGTCCTCGTGATAAAGCCCCTGCTCGCCCGTGCCCCAGGTCTGGATGTCGCCGAAGCGGTTGAAGAGCGCGAATGTGTCGTCGCTCTTGACCACCTGCGGACTTTCCTCGGCCCGCGCGGCAGTAGCCGCGACGTACCACTGATCGCCGATTCGAATGCTGTCGCTCATGTCAACTCCCCTGGTACACCGGCCCGCGGTCTCCGTTGGGCCTCCCCATCGTCATTGGTGCGGTCGACTCGTCGAGCGGCGTGGAGCGTGTGTAGATCAAGGCTTGGTAGATCTGCACGTAACGGCTCGCCATCGTTGCTGCCGTGAAGCGCCGCTCGAAGACATCGCGGCAGCGCCGCCGCTCGATTCGATCGATCTCGCGTGCGGCAGCGATGGCGTCGCGCTGGTTTTCCACGATGAAACCCGTGACGCCGTTCTGCAGCACCTCAGGCACCGATCCGCACCCGTAGGCGATCACCGGCGTGCCGCAGGCGAAGGCCTCGATCATCACGAGGCCGAAAGGCTCGGGCCAGTCGACGGGAAACAGCAGCGCGCGCGCCTGGCCGATGAAATCGTTCTTCTCCTCCTCGCCGATCTCGCCGTCGAATTCGATCAACGGATGGTTGAGCAGCGACCGGATCTCGCGCTCGAAATACGCGCGGTCTGCCGCATCGATCTTGGCCGCGATGCGCAAACGCGTGTTGCAGGCGATGGCGATTTCGATGGCGCGGTCCAGGCGCTTTTCGGGAGAAACGCGGCCGACAAAAGCGAAATAGTCGCCAGGCTTGTCGTGAAAGCGGTAGAGCTGCATGGGCAGCCCGTGATGGACCGTGCCGCACCAGTTCGCATTCGACAAGGGGGCACGTTGGCTGTTGGAGATCGACACCAGCGGATGCGCATGAAAGCGTTCGTGCAGCTGCCGAAGATCGGGCAGGTCGAGCCGGCCGTGCATCGTGGTGAGGTACGGCGTCGTGCAGTGCTGAACGAGCGGGTAGTGCAGGACGTCAATGTGGAAGTGGACGACGTCGAATTGGTCTGCTTGCTCGAGCACCCGGTCGATCATGATCGTGTGCCAAACCACCCAATCCGGACGTGCCGGATCCAGGCGCAGGCTGCGGTTCACGATGGGTACCAGGCGCGCTTGCGTGATGGAGTCCCCGCTTGCAAATAGCGTGACGTCGTGCCCCTGGGCTGTCAGGGCCTCGGTCAGGTAGGAAACCACCCGTTCGGTTCCGCCGTACGCAGTGGGAGGAACGCTTTCGAACAAGGGGGCGACTTGAGCGATCTTCATGGTGAAGAGATGTAGACCGGAACCGGGCAAACGGGATGCCTGAGAGGCTGAGTATTTCGATCTGCCCGCTCATCACGCCAAAAGACGCCTGCTCGTCGTTGCAAATGCTTGGCAGCACGAGCTATGGCTGCGCTTTGCGTCTGGATCATGCGCCTCTTGACGTGTTGCTCGGACACGCTCGAAATACTCTCAGCCTCTGAGCACGACGCCTGGGCGATGCTCCAGGGCAAGCGGAAGACGCCTTGCTTGCGGTAAGTTTTTCATGATGCGCAGTCGATGATCTGAGGGGGCTGCAAACTCGCTTGCCGCAGGCTACGCAGCGTAGGCTCGGATTAGTTGACGGCACGTCGTGGGCTAGGCGGCTGGCGCCGCCGGCAGAACGTAGAATTCAGCGCCCTCATAAGACATCTATGACTTCAATCTTCAAAACAGCCTCTCCTCCTGCTCCGAGTGCCGCGAACCGTACCGACGGCCCGAAATCTCAGCGCAGCAGTGCGAAGCCAAAGGAATCGGCGACAACCGCTCAATTCCGGACGCGACTGATCGCATCGTGCGGCTGGCCAACGGACGCTCCGTTGCCCCCACGAAAAGTCGGATCAAAACGCTGAGGCCGGTGACCAGCGCCGCGAAAGCCAACTTCCCAGGTGTACTTAAAGCTGAACGGTGAGGGCACTCCGACTTTCCGACTTTGCTATCCGTTGGGCCGCTGATCGCGAAGGGCCTAAGGACCACCCCTTCAAGGTCTTCGCTCCCTCTCCCTCTGGGAGAGGGCTGGGGTGAGGGCCGTGGGCGGTGAATAAAGCCATGGCTTGCCATCACCGCAGCCCCTCACCCAACCTCTCCCCAGAGGGGAAAGGAGCCAATACAAGACCTTGAAAAGGGGTGGGCCTAAGAACTGAGGCTGCATGTTGAGGTGACTGCGCTGACGACATGATGAGTCAGCCGTGCTTGTGCTAAAGGTGCAAGAGTCAACAAGGGTAGGCTTCGTAGCGATTGATGCAGCGCCATGGCCTGCGCGCCTTGCCGGGTGCGCGAAGGCCAAAGCAAGTGACTATTCAGGGTTCAGAGGCTGTGAGTATTTCGAGCGTGTCCGAGCAGTAAGTCAAAAGGCGCCTGATCTAGCGCAAAGCGCAGCCATAGCTCGTCTATGGCGAGCATATGCAACGATGAGCAGGGGCTTTTTGGCGTGATGAGCGGGCATGATCGAAATACTCTCTCGGCCTCTCATCAGACTGGGTTAGGTTAGGGCACATTGCTCAGTAGATAGCTCGTTGGCGGCGTCACACGCACGGCCGAGATCGAAGCAATGGGTGGTTGACTGAATGCCCCCTCCGGCCCCTCCGCTATCATCCCCCCGTTGGTGCTCGCACCGGCCCTCCAGCCGGCGCAGTTAAACGGGAAGCAGGAAGAGCGTGGCGCGCGTTGCCGCACACACTCCAACCTGAGCTGCCCCCGCAACGGTAAGCGAATGAGAGCCTCGGTTCTCCACTCGTGTCTTCGGTCCACTGGACGCCTCGCGCATCTGGGAAGGACTCACGAGTCACATTCGCCAGCCCGGATACCGGCCAGCAAGGAGGCGTGGCGCGAAGGCGTTGCGCCGTGAGGTGCGTGCCTGCGGGGAAGCTGGCGGGCACGAATATCGGTGCGAGTTCTCTCTTCTTCATGTTCCGCTTGTCCGCACGGCCGTGTTCGGCCGACCTGCGTGCGCGTCGCCGCCTGCCGGCGCCAGCCCCGTCTTTCCATGCTTGTTTCCTTGTTTTCACATGGCCCTTCGGTGTCGATGCCATGGCGCAGACCGCTGTTGCTGCCGTCCCCGCCGACCACCTGCAAGCCGTCGTTGTCACCGGCACCCGCACGCCGACACGCGTCGATCAGAACATCGCCGACCTCACGGTGATCGATCGCGCCCAGATCGATCAGGCGACGGGCCGCACTCTCGCGGAACTGTTGGCGCAACAGCCCGGCGTCCAATTCTCGTCCAACGGCGGCTTGGGCAAAAGCAGTTCGGTGTCCTTGCGCGGGCTGGAGGCGCGGCACACGCTGCTGCTGGTCGACGGCGTGCGCTACGGGTCCGCGACGTTGGGGCTTCCGGCCTGGGACTTGCCAATCGAAGCCATCGAACGCATCGAGATCGTTCGCGGACCGCTGTCGGGCCTGTACGGCAGCGATGCGGTGGGCGGCGTGGTGCAGGTCTTCACGCGCAATGGCACCCCAGGCATGCACTTCGATGCATCGGCCACCTCAGGATCGAATCGCTATGCGCAGGCGACAGGCGGCCTGCGATTCGGGCAAGGCGCTTTTGACGGCAGCGTCCAGTTGCAGCACACCGAGACTCGCGGCTTCTCGTCGACGAACGAACACGCGCAGTTCGGCAATTTCAACCCCGACGACGACGGTTTTCGACAAGACAGCGGCAACCTTCGACTCGGTTGGCAAGTCGGTGGCGGATGGCGCGTCGATGCGAGGCTATTGCATTCCGACGGTGTAACCCAGTACGACGACGGCGTAGGTCCCGATAGTCGCGCCGGCCTGCGCAGCGAAGTACTGGCCGTAGATGTCGGCGGACCGTTCAGCGCCGACTGGCGAAGCGGCGTGCGTGTCTCGAGATCCATCGACGCATACACCACGCTCGCCTCGGCCTCGACCTTCACAACGCTCGGGACCACCCGCACGGTGCAGCAGCAGATCTCGTGGGAAAACACCGTCAACACGCCCTTCGGCGCGGCAGTGCTGCTGGCTGAACATCTGCAGCAGACAGTGAGCGCGCCCGGTGTGCCGTTCGTGGTGTCCAAGCGCAGCATCGATGGCGTTGCGGCCGGTCTGAACGGCAATGCTGGTGCGCATTCATGGCAAGCCAACTTGCGCCAGGATCGCAACTCGCAATTCGGTTCGCAAGCCGCCGGCATGCTGGCCTACGGCTACGCGTTGTCTGCAAACTGGAGGGCAGGCGCGTCGTATGGCACGAGCTTCGTCGCGCCGAGCTTCAATCAGCTTTACTACCCCGGCTTCGGCAATCCGAACCTGCTGCCTGAAGAAGGCAAGCACGCCGAACTCAGCCTGCGCTGGGCCCACGAGGGCCAACAGCTTCGCGCCGCATATTTCGACAACCGCATTCGCGGGTATATCAGCAGCGGGCCGGCGCCCACCAACATTCCACGCACGCGCATCGACGGTTTCAGCGTGAGCTATGAAACGCGGCAAGACCAATGGAGCTTTGCCGCGTCGGCAGACCACGTGGACCCGCGCAACGACACGGTGGGCAATGACAACCATGGCAAGCAGTTGCCTCGCCGTGCGAAGAACAGCGCCAAGGCCTCGGCCGACGTGAACCTGGAGCAGTGGAACATGGGCGGCACCGTCAACGCCTTCGACCATCGCTTCGACGATGTGAAGAACAACCTGCGCCTGGCCGGCTACGCCACGCTTGACGTTCATGCCGATTGGCGCGTGGCGCGCGAATGGACAATGGGCATGCGCTTGAACAACCTCGCCGGCAAGACCTATGAAACCGTCTACGGCTACAACCAGCCGGGCCGCGAGGCTTACGTGACGCTGCGCTATAGCGGGCTGTGAGGCTGAGAACATTTCGATCATGCCCGCTCATCAGGCCAAAAGACTTCTGCTCGTCGTTGCAAATGCTCGCCATGGCACGAGCTATGCCTGCATAGATGAGGCACCTTTTGACATGCTGCTCGGACACCTTCTACCAAGATCGTCGCAAGTAAAGCCATCAGAAGTTTGTTTGATGGGATACCACCAGACCGTCTCCACATTACTCCCTCTCCCTCTGGGAGAGGGAGCAATGACTGGAAAGTCGGAATTAGGGCTATTGAAAGGGTGATGGCCTGGCTATGTCCTCTGTAAATACTCTCAGCCTCTGAGACCAACACCATGCACGAACTCATTCTCGGTGGTTGCAAGAGCGGCAAGTCGCGCTGCGCGGAGCAGCGCGCCATCGACTGGCTGGCTTGGCCGGATCGATCCGCAACCCTGCTCGCGACTGCGTTGCCGGGCGACCCCGAGATGCGCGAGCGAATCGCCCGCCATCGCGAGGATCGCGCCCGGCGAGTTCCGGCGTTGAGCGCGATCGAGGTGCCGCTGGCCCTCCCCGAAGCCGTGACGGATCACAGTGCGGCGCATCGCATCCTCGTCATCGATTGCCTCACGCTGTGGCTCACCAACCTGCTGATGCCCTTGTCCGGCGCTCCAGCCGACGCAGCTCGATTGAAGACGCGGCAAGACGATCTCGTGGCCGCGCTGCGGACGGCACGCGGCCCCGTGGTGCTCGTGTCCAACGAAATTGGATGGGGCGTGTCGCCGATGTCCTCCGAGGCGCGCCGCTTTGTCGATGCGCTGGGTGTCTTGCACCAGCGCGTGGCGGCCGCTTGCAGCCATGTCACCTTGATGGTCGCGGGCCACGAGCTCGAAGTGAAAGGAGGACGCGCATGAATCTCTGGATGCGGATGCTGTGGGCTCTCGTGGCCGTGGTCGCAGCCGGCAGTTCGGCCCCTGCGAACGCGCAGACAGTGCTGCGCGACGACCGAGGCACGATCCATCGCTTCGACGCCCCGCCGCAGCGCATCGTGAGCTTGCTGCCATCGCTCACCGAAACCATCTGTGCGCTGGGCGCCTGCTCGCGCTTGGTCGGCACCGATCGCTTCTCGAACTCGCCGGAGAGCGTGCGCGGGTTGCCCAAGCTCGGCGGTCTCGAAGACGCGCAGGTCGAGCGCATCGTCGCGCTGCGTCCTGACGTGGTGCTCGCAGCCAAGTCCGCCCGCGTCATCGACCGGCTCGAATCGCTCGGCTTGCATGTGGTGGTGGTGGAGTCGCAAACGCATGCGGACGTGAAACGCACCGCATCCCTGCTGGCGCAGCTCATCGGCGCGCCGCCAGAAGCAGATCGCTTGTGGGATGCCATCGAGCGCGACATGCGCCGCGCCGCAGCGCGCGTGCCGGTGTACCTGCGCGGCCAGCGCGTGTACTTCGAGGTGTCCTCTGCACCTTATGCCGCGGGCGCGTCATCGTTCATCGGCGAGACGCTCGCGCGGCTGGGCATGGGCAATGTGGTGCCTCCCGAAATGGGGCCGTTTCCCAAGCTCAATCCGGAATACGTCGTCCGCGCACAACCCGACATCGTGATGGCCCCGCGGCGTGACGTTGAAGCAATGGCAAAGCGACCCGGCTGGCAGACTCTCCGTGCACTGCGCGGACGCAGCTGCGGGTTCGACACCGAGCGGTATGAATTGCTCATTCGCCCCGGCCCTCGCATGGGCGAGGCTGCGCTGGCGATGGCTGACTGCCTCGCGTCGATGAAGGAGATGCGATGAGCGTGGCCCCGGCATCAACGCACGTCGCATCGCATGATGCACACGATGACCGCACGAGGCGTCGCCGGCTCGTCCTCGCATTGATGGTCCTCGCCATCGCCTTGTCAGTTGCAGGACTCGTGGTCGGAAGCCAGGGTTGGTCGTGGCAGGCATTCGTCAGCGATGTCTCCGGCCCGCAGGCCGACTTGATCGTCGGGCAGATCCGCGCGCCTCGCACCTTGGGTGCCTTGATGATCGGTGCACTGCTCGGCCTTGCCGGCGCGGTGGCGCAGGGGCTGTTTCGCAATCCGCTGGCCGATCCGTATTTGCTGGGGTCTGCGGCAGGCGCATCGTTCGCCGTCGTGCTTGTCCTCGCCGCAAGCACCTTGACTGGCCATGCAATCAGTCTCGCCACGGCAGCACTGCTGTCGCGAATCGGCATCGTCGCCGCAGCCTTTGCCGGGGCGCTCGTCGGCGTGCTGCTCACGCTCATGCTGGCCCGCGGCGCGCAGCAGGGCGTGCGCCTCTTGCTTGCGGGTGTCGTCGTCGGCGTGGTGCTCGGCGCGGCGGGCGACCTCGTCACCACCATCTCGCCGGATGCACTTCGCGGCAAACAAGTCTTCATGCTTGGAAGCACGGGCTTCCTCGGCTGGAGCAGTGTGTGGGTGCTGCTCGCGGGCCTTGCCATCGCGCTGCCGATCACTTGCCGGCTGGCGCGCGTGCTCGATGCGCTGAGCCTCGGCGACGACACCGCTGCAAGCCTCGGCCTGCCCCTGCCTCGAATCCGTCTCGCGCTCGTCGTCCTGATGGCCTTGTGCACAGGGCTTGCTGTGTCGCAGTCGGGCCTCGTCGCCTTTGTCGGTCTCGTGGCGCCGCACCTCGTGCGTCGCTATGCCCCTGCGCCTCACAGCTACACCTTGGCCGCAAGCGCAGGCATGGGCGGAGTACTGCTGCTGGCTGCCGATGTGCTCGCGCGGGGTTTGATCGCGCCACAGGAATTGCCGGTCGGCGTGCTGACTGCTGTGCTCGGCGGCGGCTACCTGCTGTGGCTGCTGCATCGAAGGAGGGTTGGATGAACGAGTTGAGTGCCCGTTCACTGCAGGTGTCTCTCGGCGGGCGCCTAGTGCTGCGCGATGTCTCCTGCACGTTCAAGAAAGGCTGGACAGCTGTCGTCGGGCCCAACGGTGCTGGCAAGTCGACCTTGCTTCGTGCGCTCGCCGGGCTCCAGCCGAGGGCTGCCGGATCGGTGTGTCTGGACGGCCGCGATATTGCGGCATTCAACCCCGGCGAACGCGCCCGTCGCATCGCCTGGCTCGCGCAACAGGCCGAGGTCACCGGAGAGCTCACTGCGCGCGAAACCGTGCACCTTGGCCGACTTCCGCATCTCGGCCTCTTCGGTTCACCGACGGCCGCGGACGAAACCATCGTTGACGCGGCCATGAACAGCACCGAGTGTCACGGCTGGCAGTGCCGTCGGCTGCACGAGCTGTCCGGCGGAGAACGTCAGCGCGTGATGCTCGCGAGGGCACTGGCGACACAGGCACCCATCCTCCTGCTCGACGAGCCCACCACTCACCTTGACCCACCGCATCAGGTGGCGCTTGCCCGACTGTTCCGCCGGCTCGCCGACACGCACACGGTGGTGAGCGTGCTGCACGACCTGACGCTCGCGCTGCATGCCGATCGCATCCTCGTCATGCGAGTCGGCGCGGTGCAGGCCTGCGGCAAGCACGACGACCCTGCGCTGCACCAAGCGCTGGTTGCCACCTTCGATGGCGCCGTTCGCATCGACAACCGTGGCGCACGCCCCATGGCGGTGCCGCATCTGGAAGACTGACATGCAGATTGAAGCACCCCCCACCGAACGCAACACGCCCAAGCCCGATGGCGAACGACGCGGACTCGTCATCGTCCACACTGGCGATGGCAAGGGCAAGAGCACGGCAGCCTTCGGCCTCGCGCTGCGCGCGCATGGACGCGGCAAAGCAGTGAAGATCTACCAGTTCATGAAAGTGCCCAGCGCACGCTTTGGCGAACACCGATTGTTCGATCAGATTGGCGTGCCCATCGAGGGCCTGGGCGACGGATTCAGTTGGAAGAGTCGCGACCTCGACCATTCAGCGCAGTTGGCGCGCGACGGCTGGATGCGTGCTGAGGCGACGATCCGTGCGGGAGATCACTTCCTGGTGGTGCTGGACGAAATCATGTATCCGCTGCGCTATGGCTGGTTGCCACTGGAGCCCGTGTTGCAGGCACTCCGCGAACGGCCGTCCCATGTGCATGTGGTTCTCACCGGGCGCAATGCACCCGAAGAACTGATCGAGCTGGCAGACACTGTGACGGAGATGTCTTTGATCAAGCATCACTTCAAGGCTGGCGTTCCAGCGCAGCGCGGCATTGAGGATTGAGAGCGTGAGACCCCGTTCGCCCTGATCCTTCGATACCTCAGGACTGGGTCGCTTCGCGTCGAAGGGCTTGTGGGCATGTGATGGGGCTTCGATACCTCAGCCTGAACGGATCATGGATGCTGGGACGAAAGACTGTCTTGTATTGGCTCCTCTCCCCTCTGGGGAGAGGTTGGGTGAGGGGCTGCGGTGATGGCAGCTCATGGTTTTATTCACCGCCCACGGCCCTCACCCCAGCCCTCTCCCAGAGGGAGAGGGAGAGGGAGAGGGAGCGAAGACCTTGAAAGGGTGGCTCTGAAGCGACGAAGTTGTCCCATGAACGAATTTCAGACATCGGAACCGGCATGACCACGGCAAGCACACTAGCGTTCGCGTTGCCGTTGGCCTGGGCGTGGGACATCGCCTTCGGCGAGCCACGTAATGCATTGCATCCCGTGGCATGGCTCGGCCGCCTCTTGGGTCCGATCGGTGGGCGGCTGGTCCGCTGCTCCGCGCATGTCGCATTCGTCGGCGGCATGGCGGTGTGGCTTGCTCTCGCAGTCGTCATCGGATGGGCCGCAGAGTCGTGGCAACACGCATCCACGGCATGGCCGTGGTGGCTCGCTGTACCTGCCCTGGCGCTCGTTCTGAAGCCGATGTTCGCTTGGCGCATGCTGCACGAAGAGGTCGCAGCGGTGAATGTCGCGCTCGACCATGGACTTGATGCCGCCCGAACCCGCTTATCGCGCATCGTCAGCCGCGACGTGAGCACCCTGGACGCAGCCATGGTGCGCGAAACCGCCATTGAGACACTCGCAGAAAACCTCAATGACTCGGTCGTCGCGCCACTCCTTTGGTACGCCGTGTTCGGTCTGCCCGGTGCCGCCGTGTATCGCCTTGCGAACACGGCCGATGCGATGTGGGGCTATCGCGGCCGCTTCGAATGGGCGGGGAAGTGGGCTGCGCGCGCGGACGACCTGCTGTCATGGCTGCCGGCGCGCTTGACCGGATGGATGCTGTATCCGCCGAAGACCGTGACGGCGTGGCGGAACTTGCGTGCGCAGGCCTGCAAGACGCCGTCGCCCAATGGCGGATGGCCCATGGGCGCCATGGCGCTGCGGCTGGGCGTGTGTTTGCGCAAGCCAGGTGTCTACGCGCTCAATGAAGCGGCATCGCCACCTGGCGCACCGGAGTTCAAACGGGCCTTGCTCGCTGCCCGGCGAAGCGCATGGATGGCTGCTGCGGCTGCGACGCTTGTCTGGTGGCTTCGCGCATGACGGCGACACTTCGATCTCTGCGCGTGCACGGCGGCCCGGACCGCCGCGGTCCGATGCGTTGGGACTTCTCGACCAATGCCAATGCAGTCGGTCCATGCTCGCTTGCCTTGGATGCGATGCGCAATGCCGACGCCAGCCGCTATCCCGATCCGGCCTACCACGCCCTGCGCGAGCAACTCGCGCAATGGCATGGCGTCGCGCGCGACAGGATTCTTCTGGCAGGAAGCGCCAGCGAATTCATCCAGCGAATCACCGCGGTGAGCGCCCGGCTCGCGCCGGGGCCGGTAGCGCTACCGACGCATGCTTATGGCGACTATGCGGTCGCGGCCCTCGCCTGGGGACGATCGCTGGTGCATGCGGCTGATCCGGCTGCGACCTTGCGCTGGCACTGCAATCCGTCCAGTCCATGCGGCCACGACGAGCCCTTGCCGTCGAGCACCGCAACGATCACTGTGCTCGATGCCGTGTATGCGCCGCTGCGCTTGCACGACACGCAGCAGCACGACACATCACGGCAAGCGGTGTTCGAATTGCACAGCCCGAACAAGGCGCTCGGCCTGACCGGCGTCCGAGGCGCCTATGCCATCGCGCCCGAGCTGACGAAAGACACGCAGTCGTGGGTCGCAGCACTGGAACAAGCCGCTGCGTCGTGGCTGCTGGGTGCGCATGCGGTGGCGATGCTGATGGCGTGGACGCAGCCCGGCACGCATCGATGGCTCGCGGAATCCAGGGCAACGCTTCGTCAATGGAAGCATTCTCAGATCGAGATGTTGCGCGCCGTGGGCGCCGAGGTGAACGACAGCGTCACCAACTTCTTCTGCGTGCGTCTGCCCGCGGGCTGCAGCGTCGAAGGTTTGCGCGAACGCGGCATTGCCGTGCGCGACGCCGCGTCATTCGGCTTGCACGGCTGGGTCAGGCTGAGCGTGCAGGCGCCCGAAGCACAGGCTGCCCTGCAATCGGCATTGAAACTCGCAGACATACCGACAAGGACATTGCGATGAGCGCGAAAGCCGTGATGGTCTGGGGAACATCCAGCGGTGCCGGCAAGAGCTGGCTGTGCACGGCTTTGTGTCGGTGGGCTTCCCGCCAAGGCATCAACGTCGCGCCATTCAAGGCGCAAAACATGAGCAACAACGCGCGCGTCGTGCCGGGCCTGGACGGCGGCTTCGGAGAAATCGGCGCGGCCCAGTATTTCCAGGCGCTGGCGGCGCGCGTCGAGCCAGCCGTTGACATGAACCCAGTGCTGCTCAAACCCGAGCGCGACACCGCAAGCCAAGTGGTGCTGCGAGGACGTGTCGATGCGTCCTTGTCTCGCTTGCCGTGGCGCGAGCGCAGCGACCAACTCGCCGTCGCAGCCCGCGAAAGCTTCATGCAACTGGCCGCGCGACATGAACTGATCATCATCGAAGGGGCAGGGTCTCCCGCGGAAATCAACCTCGCCAATAACGACTATGTGAACCTCGCCGCGGCGCGCTGGGCCCGCGATGCCGGCGGTTTGCAAAGCCTTCTCGTGACCGACATCGACCGAGGCGGTGCATTCGCGCATCTCTACGGCACCTGGGCGCTGCTGCCCGACGACCTGCGGGGCTCGCTCGCCGGATTCATCCTCAACAAGTTTCGTGGTGACGCGGCCCTGCTGCAACCCGGGCCGCAGCAATTGCAGCAACTCACCGGCGTGCCAACTGTCGGCGTGTTGCCCATGCGGCGCGATCACGGCTTGCCCGAGGAGGACGGTGTGTTCGACGACCGCGCCAGCGGCGGCGGTTGCGAGGTTCGCTTGCGCGTTGCCGTGATCGCCACGCCGCATATCAGCAACCTCGACGAGTTCCAGCCCTTGCGGCGGGTTCCGGGCTTGTGGCTCACTTGGGCGCGAACCCCAGCGGAGTTGGACGGTGTTGACTGGATCGTGCTGCCGGGCTCCAAGCAGGTCAGCGGCGATCTCGCCTGGTTGCGCGCGCATGGCCTCGCTGCGGCCATCGTGCGCCATGCGAAGGCCGGTGGCGCGGTGCTCGGTATCTGTGGCGGGCTGCAGATGCTGGGGCACAGCCTGTCGGACCCCGAGGGCTTCGACGGCGAACGACATGCGCAACTGCCCGGTCTCGAGCTCTTGCCGATCGCGACGCGCTACGGCGAGACGAAACGCGTGATTCCCACCACCGCAACGTTCAGCGGGACACGCCACCATTGGGCACCTCTGTCCGGCGCTTGCGCCACGGGCTACGAAATACGCCACGGCATCACGAACCTGCTCGCGCAAAGCGGCGAGTGCAGGGCCGTGCTTCACGATGCCGAACGGGAACCCATCGGCTGGCAATGCGGCCCGGTGCTCGGTGTTTACGCGCACGGCTTGTTCGAATCGGCAAACGTGGTGCACGCGCTCTTTGGCGCCGATGTGCGCTCGCTGGACAGCAGCTTCGATCTACTGGCCGACATGGTCGGCGAGCACCTCGATGCTGCAGTTCTGCATCGCATGCTCATCAAGGAAGAGTCATGAGCCTTACAGAGCCCTCTTGCAGAGTTCCCTTACAGAGTCCAGCTATAGAAGCCCCTTACACCCACCCCTGGCAAATCTTCGCCCCCTCTCCCTCTGGGCTGACCTTTACGTACGGGCGGAAGATGGCCGTTGGAGCAAATTTTTCCCCTACGAGGTTTGAAGAAGGCGGGGTTGACGCATGACAAGTTCATGTTTGCT
>JAJKJU010000106.1 GCA_021153565.1 Rhizobacter sp. | reverse complement strand
CCTGATCTAGGCGCAAAGCGCAGCCATAGCCCGGGCTATGGCGAGCATTTGCAACGACGAGCAGGTGTCTTTTGGCGTGATGAGCGGGCATGATCGAAATACTCTCAGCCTCTCAGATGAGGGCTGCGCCTCGCGGCCAACGCATCGAGATCGAAAAGCCTCATTCGCCATGAGTCGCAGACCGTTACACTGCCGGCTGCCGGCGCCGATAGCATTAAGGACATGGCCCAAAACAATTTCCCGTTTTGGGGGCGCAGGGCGGGCGCGCTGCGGCGTTGCTCCTCGCTTGTGTGGCTCGCCACATGGCGCTCGGAGCGCCTTGCATCGCATCCCGCCCTGCGCCCCCAAAACGGAAAATTATTCCGGGCCATGTCCTAACGACGCCGGGCAATGCGCAAAGCAGGTGAACACGAAGGTGGCAACGCCTCCGTCTGCTCTGCGGCATCGTTCGACAGTCCTGTCTTGGGGCTTTGCGGGAGTACAGCATGCGGACCTTGGCTCAAAGTGCCTATTTGGATTCGGAATTCGGCGTGCAGCAGGAACTGCCACGTGTAGGCTCGGCATTGGAAAACCCTTACGTTTTCGATGCGACTGCGCGGGAATTGCACGACATGGCCCGTGACGGTTTGGTTGAGATCGTCGACGAGCACCGTCGATCGACACGCAGCGAATCCTTGATTGATCGTTTGACATTCAAGCGTATTCGCTAAGGATTTGGCCCGAAACAATTTCCCGTTTTGGGGGCGCTGGGCGGGCGCGCTGTGGCGTTGCTCCTCACTTGTGTGGCTCGCCACACAAGTGAGGAGCGCCTTGCATCGGAGCGCCTCCAAAACGGGAACTTATTCCGGGCCAAGTCCTAACTGCGAAACGCGAATTACTTGCCCCTTGCGAGCGAGGCAGACCTCGGTTCTCACTGGGCGCTAGGCAACCACGCGGCCCCGTTGTCGCGCGCCAGGGCTTCGAACTGCGCAGCGCTGAGCGGCTGGCTGAAGTGGTAGCCCTGAATCTGATCGCAGCGCAGACGTCCGAGCAGTTGCTGCTGCTCCTGCGTTTCCACGCCCTCGGCCACGACCTTCAGCTTCAGGGAATGGGCGAGCGTCACCATGGTGGCGACCAGGGTCGTTCCGTTCGCGTCCTCGAGCATGGCGGCCACAAAGGCACGGTCGATCTTCAGTGACTGCACCGGCAGACGGGAAAGATAAGCCAGCGAGGAGTAGCCGGTGCCGAAGTCGTCAATGGCCAGGCTGGAGCCCAGGCCACGGATGGCCGACAAGGTGTCACTCGAACCTTTGACGTCCTCCATGATCAGGCCCTCAGTCAGCTCGAGGTCGAGCAAGGACGGGGGGAACTGGGTTTCCTTCAGCACCGCATCGATCTTGTCGATCAGCTTCGGGTCACGCAGTTGGCGCGGCGAGAGATTCACGGCCACCGCAATCGGGGCAAGGCCGGCCAGCTGCCAAGCCTGGCCTTGCCGGCACGCGGTGCGCAGGACCCATTCGCCGATCGGCACGATCAAGCCCATTTCCTCGGCCAGGGGGACGAACTTCGACGGCGGCACGGCCCCCAACACGGGACTGTTCCAGCGCAGCAGCGCCTCGACCCCCGCGATGCGGCCAGTATCGAGCTCGAGCTCGAGCTTGGGTTGGTATTGCAGCTCGAACTCACCGCGCTCCAGGGCCTGGCGCAGCAGGCCGCCCATGGTGACGCTTTCGTTGATGGCCAGCGCCATGGCCGGTTCGAACAAGGCATGGGCGTTTCGGCCCGTCTGCTTGGCCCGGTACATGGCGATGTCGGCCGCTTGCAGAAGGCTTTCGCCGACCGCGTCATCCGTCCGGCCATCGCAGGGGTACAGGGCGATGCCGATGCTGGCGCACACGACCAGCTCTCGCCCATCGAGCAGCATGGGCCGGATCAGCGCTTCCTTCAACTTGCTGGCGACCAGCTCGGCATGGACCGAATCGGCGATGTCCTCCGCAATGACAGTGAACTCGTCGCCACCGAGGCGGGAGATCGTGTCGGCGTCACGCAGTGATTCACGCAGGCGCTGGGCCACGGCCTTCAAGACCTCGTCCCCGACGGCATGCCCCAGCGAATCGTTGATCTGCTTGAAATGATCGAGGTCCACGAACATCAGGGCCATCTGGCGTCTGCCCCGGCGGGCGCGGTTCATGGCCTGGGTCAGGCGGTCGCGGAACAGATTGCGATTCGGCAGCCCCGTCAGCGAGTCGTACTGGGCCAGGCGAGTCATGCTGGCCTCGCTTTTGCGCAGGGCTGCAACGCGATCCGCAACCATGACTTCAAGGCGTTGACCGTATTCCAGCAGTTGGTCGCGGCTTTCCTTCAGCAGGCGATGGCCGCGCACCACGCGGACGCCCGCATAAACCAGCAGGCCGATCAGCACGATGGCGAAAGCCGTGAGGTATTGGCGATAGCGTTCACTGCGCAAGCTGCTGAGGCGCTGCTCCCTGCCCAGCAGGTTGTCGATTTCATCGATGCGGGCGGCGGTGGGCAGCAGCGCGATGACATGGATCAGATCGTTCACTGTCTTCTGCTCGCGCAGCACGGCATCGACGTGAGCGCCGAAGACCCGCAGCATGTCAGCTGCCTCGGGTTGAAGGTCGCGCTCGCCATTGAGCCGGCGCATTGCTGTGGCAACTGCGGTAGCCCGCTCGTCCGTGGTCTCCTGGCTGTACAGCATGACAGCCAGCAGGGCATCGTTCACCGCTTCGAAAGCGTCGGGGTGATCTGGGTGGCTGTGGCCCAGGGCTTCTTGCAGCTCGTGCGCCGAGACCGGCAGGTAAATTAGTGAGTTGCGCAGCACGGCATTGCCCGACTTGAAGCGCTCGACCAGGGAGGCCTTCTCCTGGACGACTGCTTGCAACCGTGCCGCGCTGTCGGCCAGCCCGAACGCTTTCTCGTGGGTTCGTGTGCCCAACCCGGCGGCGGACTTCTGCAGCAGAGCGCTTAACTTGCTGAAGGAGCCGGCCAGGGGGTCGTAGCTGGTGTTGATGCCGATGCGGGACTTCAGCAGATCCGCGTCCCACTCCGCGTCCAATTGCTTGAGATGCCGCAGTTGCGTGACGTTCTCCAGGTAACTGGATTCGTCATGGCGATGGCCTCGCGTGTAGACGAATGCCAGCGCGGCGACGAGCACCGCACCCAGCAGGAAAACTGACTTCCAATAGGTTTTGGCTTGGGGATTCAATAGTGTTCGTTGACATTGCGGAAGGGCCCGAACTTGGCGCGTTGGTAGGCCTCGGGCGGTTGGCCGGCGTAGTGTTCGGGAATAGCGTAACCCTGCGGACGCAGTGCGGCATCCGGATAGAGCTTGGCACGGTTTGGGTTTTGGCGGCGCGGCATGCTGTCGTCGTTCACGTATGCAGCGATGTCGAGTGCCTCGGCGGTTGTGAGTTGTGGCTTGTCGTAGGTCGCACCCAATGGCATCGAGGCGGCGATGTAGCGCGCCAGCAGCGGCACAGCGAACATGTGCCCGGCATTGTCATAGGTGTCGTCACCGGCCAGCGGGGGGAACAGATAGCCGCCACCAACGTCGAAATCGGGTTTGCGCTGGCCCGACGCATCGGCGCCGTGACAGGCTTGGCACTTGGCCTGGAACAGCACCTTACCGCGCTTCGGGTCGGCTGCACGTGCGATCGGCTCGATAGGCATCAGCCCGGTGCCGTCCATCGCGGCACCTTGTTTCGTCTCGCGGCCAAGCCAGCGCAGGTAGGCCATGATGGCCTGGAACTCGGGTGTGTCCACCTTGATGGGTACGGCGCCAGCGCCGAACATGCCGAGCGCTCGTTGTTCGAGCGAGATCACTTTGCCTGACTTGGCGTCGAACTTCGGGTAGTCGTTGACGGCGTTGACCAGCGGCAGCGCAAACCTCTTGCTGCCCGGCAGTCCCGAAGGGCCGGTCTGGTGGCAGTTCACGCAGTTCAGGCTGTTCCAGCCCATGCGCTTGGTCGCGTCCGGCGCCAGCTTGCCCACGCGACGGGAGGTGTTGCGCATGAGGTCGATGCCGTCGCGGATTTGCTCGCCCTCGACGCCGCTTGGGATGCGCGCCTCGTCGGGCTCTCGCCAAGGCTGCTTTGGCCGCGCCTCGTAGCGCGCCTGTAGCGCCTGGGCCGCGGCCGTGTCAAGGATGTCGCCGACGCGATGGGGGGCGGTGTCGAAGGCCTGCGCGCTGCCGAGTGCGCTCAGGGCCAAGCAGAAGAGGAGACGTTGCATGTTCATGATGGATGCTTACATCGCATTTTTGCGATGGTTCGATGAAGATCTTGATTGTTCCATGACCAATTCGATGCTCAGCCGGAGGGCTTCGAGCGTCATGGGACCGATTTAACGGAAGGGGCCGCTGAACTTTTGTCCATGGTGAACTATCTACGTTTTCGGCATACAGCCCAGCAAGAATCCGAACTCGTGTCTATTCGCGCGAAGCTCTCTCCAGTGTCATGTACTGCTTGTATGTAGCGTCGGTGAGATTCTGTCCTTCGAAGGCGAAGGTCAGCTTGTCGGTTGCCTTGTACTGCAGGCCCATGTCGAGCTGCCCGTAGGCGCCGCCACAGGTCGGCAGTGCGTAATTCGCTGAAGTCCTGCTGCACCGCTTGCGCAGGGATCACCTGGACACCATGCTCGGGGTTCGGTGGGCTGAACAGCGTTCTTGCCGACACCCACTACCGCGACAGATCCGCGTTGCGCATGCTTCGCTCGGGTGGGTGCGTATCATTTGCCCCATATCTCGGCACGCTCCCTGCGGCCCAAGATACAAACTCGCCGAGGTGGCGGCCCCAAAGGCAAATCGATATTGCGGTGGCCCGGCGCCGGAGCAGCACCGCTACACAACACCAGCAATCAAGGAGGCTCCGTGACACCGGTCGACCACGTCTTTGTTCTGATGCTCGAAAACCGTTCATTCGACCATTTCTTTGGTCTTTCTGGACGTCCGTCAGTTCCTAAGCCCACTGATCCGGAGTTCAGTCCCGGCGCGACGGATCGGGCTTCCTACGATCCACCCCACGAATACGCGGATGTGCAGACTCAAATTTCGGGGGGAACCATGGCGGGTTTCGACAAGACCGCCAAATTGGCCTTCGAGCCATCACAGATACCGGTCATAAGCCAACTCGCCGACGAATTCGTCCTCTTCGACAACTGGTTCGCCTCGGTGCCAGGTCCTACCTGGCCCAATCGATTCTTTGTGCACGCGGCGTCCAGTGGAGGCTTGGCAACCAGCCCCACCCAGTTTCAGGAGGGCGGTGCGGTCATCTCTCCAGCCACGCCGTTCAAGTTTCAGAACGGGTCAATCTACGATCGTCTTGATTCGCAGCAGAAGAAATGGCGCGTCTACCACGGGGACGTCCACCCTCAGGTGCTGGCAATGCCTGGACTGGGCGAGAAGTATCTGACCAGTGCCGAGAACTTCTGCCCGACGTACCCTTCGAATCCCCATTTCTCCGACTTCGCCACTGACGTGAACAGCGCCTCGTACGGCCCCGCCTACACCTTCATCGAGCCGGACTATGCCTTGCAGATTTTCAGCCAGTTCCGAAACGGTGACTCCCAGCATCCGCGCGGGCTCGTCAGTGCTGGCGAGAAACTCATCAAGTACGTGTACGAGTCGCTGCGAGCATCGCCGATCTGGTCCAAGTGCGTGCTCCTGGTTCTTTGGGATGAGCATGGAGGTTTTTACGATCATGTCCCGCCGCCCGCGAATGTCGCGCCTCCTGGCGACACGCCCTACAACAAGCCCACGGATGGCCACGATCCCGGTTTCGCCTTTGACCGTCTTGGCGTTCGTGTTCCGGCGCTCCTGATCTCGCCCCTGGCTCCACGAGGGAAACTGGGGAGCGAGCTGTTTCCGGGAGCGACGTTTGACCACAGTTCAGTCATCAAGTCTGTGTTTGAGAACTTCGGTCTGGGTGCCCCGCTCACTGGGCGAGATGCCGCTGCGCCCAGTTGGAACGCTTGCCTGGATGCGAACGCCCGTGCGGATGCGGGGGATGGTCCGGCAGTGCTGTCAGCCCCCGCCAAGCCCAAGGCAGCAGAGCTTGCGCAAAAGGCGATGCCCGCCGTGACCGTACCCAAGGACGTCGACGGCTTTCTCGCAGGCATGTCGCTCATTTCCATGGATCTCGATCGAGAGATTTCGAACCAGACAGGCAAGGCACCGATTGCCAACATCACGCCTCAGTCTCCCGCGAGCTACGATGCCGCGCGTCGCGCATCGCTGGCCGACCCGAATTTTCGACTGCAACTTGTGCAGTACATCAACGAAGTCTCCGTTCACGCTCAGGTTCACCGTATGAAGGAAAAAATGGCTAGCAACTAATGTAGTGTTGAGGCGGCTGAGTCTTCAAAGAGTTTGTCAACGGCCAAAGGGAAGGCCCGGAACGTCTCGACTCCACTGTCGCAGACCAGACGTCAAAGACTACTGGCTGACCATGGCGCACAGGCGCATCGCCCACACGGCATTCGACCGCTACACAATGGCGGTTCGAACTGTGACGCCTCGACCTCGGCGATACTGCATCGGGCCGCATCGTCGTTACAGCGAGACCCTGTGGATTGGCAGCCGAGGTGGTTCGTCAAGCGCACCGTCCAGCGCGTGCCCGCTGCATTGGCTCGCGCATCGCGGGCGAGCACTGCGGGGCACCTCGGTCTTCCTGAGAACGACCGAACAAAGGGGCCCCCAAGGGCCCCAGAGCCGATGGTTCAGTGGCCTGACTGTTGCCTGCGCCGTGCGATGCCGCCCAGCGCGGCGATGCCAACGAGCATCAGCCCCCACGTCTGCGGCTCGGGAACGACGGCCACCGGCAGCGTGCCGGTGAACTGCTGCTGATGGATCTCGCCATGCTGCGTCAGGCTGGCGGAGATGAGCGTTCCTTCAATGTTGTTCGAGGTGGTCACCGCGGCGTGTGGCGCCAGCACGGAGCCTCCCCATTGGCTGTCGATGGTGAGCGCGGTGGCATCACTGAAGTTCCAGATCACCTTGGCGCCGATCGCCTGGGCTGAGCTGCCGAGAAAGTTGGCGTTGAGCGTGCCGCTGGCGAGGTCGCTGTTGATGAACACCGAGGTGGCGTCGCCGAGCACGAAGTTGAACTCATGGACAGTGGCGAAAAAGGTGGCGTCGTTGGCAATGTCGAACACGGCTCGGCCCGCGGCGTCCGGCACGACAGTGAAGGTAGCCTTGCTGCCGTTGATCGCGATGGTGCTGTTGGCGGTCAGCGCCTTGATGGCAGCGGATGCCTCGCCCATCACCGCACCGAAGTCGGTGCTGTTGCGTGCATCGGCGTAGCCTTGCAGGGTCGGATTGACGGCCGGCGAGGCAACGATGCCACTGTTGGCATTGCCGCTGCGCGTGCCGGCCACATAGGACGGCGTGCTGCCGTTGAAGTTGGTGTTGATGCTGTTGCCGAACACCACGCCGCCGCCGTTGTTGACGTTCGTGTTGCTGAGAGAGCCGCCGTCAGCAACGCCGTTGTTGTTGACGTTGATCTGCGAGGCATTGCCGAGAACGGTCAGGCCGGCATATGTGGACGCCGGCAGGGTGCGGCTGGCGAAGGTGGCCGGGCCTTGCAGGTTGCCGCCGATGAAGCTCCGGCCTTCGACGTCGCTGGTGGACGTGGTGTCGCCCAGCACGACGAGGTTGAACTGCTGCATCACCTCTTGCGCCGTGAGCGGCGCGGCCATGGCAATGGGGGGAACGGCAGCAGCGAGGACGATCGAGTGAACGGCGGCGCGGACGAGCGTCGACAGAGGAGAGGGGATCATGGGAGACACATCAAGTTAACGAGGCGGGATCGTAAGGGGGAGGGGCTTTTGCGGAGCCCCGCCAGGCACCAAACCCCGCGAATGAGGGGCCGACGCTCGCGAAACTGCCCGCATCGCAAAGCCCGGCGCGTGGTGGGATCCTTAGGACATGGCCCGAAACAATTTCCCGTTTTGGGGGCGCTGGGCGGGCGCGCTGCGGCGTTGCTCCTCACTTGTGTGGCAGGCCACACAAGTGAGGAGCGCCTTGCATCGCATCCCGCCCAGCGCCCCCAAAACGGAAACTATTCCGGGCCATGTCCTTATGCGTACCAGGAAGGACTGAGAGGCTGAGAGTATTTCGATCATGCCCGCTCATCACGCCAAAAGACCCCTGCTCGTCGTTGCAAATGCTCGCCATAGCCCGGGCTATGGCTGTGCTT